>JAYTIO010000185.1:0-9401 GCA_043731805.1 Pedosphaera sp.
GTTTCTGGAGGCCGGGGAATACTTCAGCTTCTGCCTGAAGTTCATGCTGGGCATGGGCGCGGGCTTTGAAATGCCCGTCATCCTGCTGGCACTGGTTAAGATCGGCCTGCTGGACTACGCGAAGCTCGCGGGCTTCCGGCGCTACATGATCCTCATCAACCTGGTGCTCGGTGCGCTGTTGACCACGCCGGAAGTGCTGACCCAGGTGGCGATGTTCATCCCGTTGCAGTTCCTCTACGAGATGACCATATGGATCGCCTGGTATTGGGAACAAACGGACCGGGCGCTGGCACGGAGACGGCTCGCAATGGTGATTGTTGGCTTTGTGCTCCTCATCGTGCTGGGTTACCTCGCTTGTCACTATGGCTGGCCGGTGATGCAAGAGTGGCTGCGCACCCGGGCAGCGGGGCAGCGGCCACCTTGACCGGCGGTTCGTCCCCGAGAATCTGGGGTCCCTCTGCTTGCTTGAAGCACTCACTCTGCGCTCGCGAATTCCCGCTCAGATCTAGTCGCGCGCCAGCCCGGGCGGCAGCGGGGGAAACTCAAACACCACCTTGCGCCACGCGACGCGCTCCGACTCCGGCAGCTTCTGCCATTGCTCCGCGTTCGCGTAGAACTGCGCCTGTTGCGCCGACGTCATCTGGCCGAGCTTCTTCAGCGCCGCAAGACAAGTGGCGCGGTCCTCGGCGGGGAGTTGCTCGAACTGGCCCAGCGTGCGCGCGGCCTCGGCGCGTTTCGGCTCGGCGAGCGCGGCCACGACCCGCGTCTTCGCCCGGTCATCGAGCCGGAAGTAGTGCGTGAAGCTGTCGAGCAACCGCTCGCGCTGCCGCGCAGAGAGGCTCTGCCAGTGGGTGACGTTGTCCGGCACCGCTGGCTCCAGGCCGGGCGGCAGCGGCGGAAATGCATTGGGAACCGCCGGCCGGGTCATGGCTTGGAGCAGCCGTTCGTTGGTGAGGACTTCGCGCTGAATCTCGGCGGGCAGCTTGTCCCACGCCGCGAGCCGCTCCTCGACCAACGGGCGGAAACTCTCCGGCACCGCCGCGAGCTGTGTGGCGCGAGTCGCGGGGAGCGTCGTGAGCAACGGGTGCAAGTGGTAGTGCAGTTCGGTCGCGCGCAGCCGCGCCTCGCGTTCGGCGGACGGGAGCGTGTCGTATTCGCGGAGCCGGGTGGTGAGCACCTCGCGCAGGCGCGCGGGTTTGGCCGCGAGTTCCGTGGTCCGTGCGTCTGTCCGCATCGCCAGCAAGGTGCGGAAGACGGTGACGGGGTTGCGCTCGGTGCCAGCGGGTTCCGCCGCGTGGGCGCAGGCCGCCGCCAGCAAGAGCGCGAGAAGTTGGAGTCCGGGGCGCATGGCTCAACGCAGTTGTTCAAAGGCCGCCAGCAGTTCCACATCCGCCGCCGACTGGTTCAAGCGGCTGATGGCCTCGAAGTCCTTGAGCAGCGCGACGCTCGGCAGCCGCGTGAGCGTGGCGACCCGCTCGATGCTGCGCGCCACTTGCGCCTGCGAGCGTGTCTGACGGCCCTGGAACAGCCCCACCGCCGCCACCAGCATCGCCGCGAGGGCGAACTGCTGCGCCAGCGACGGCCAGCGAAACCACGTGCGCCAGCCAGTCAGGGCTGGCGTTCCGCGCCGGTCCTCCGCCTCAATCGCCTGCCAGACGCGCGCCACGAAGTTCGAGGGCACCGGCGGCACGGGCAGCCGGTGGAACGCGTTGGCAAGCGCGCTTCCCTCCGCCCACCGCGCCCGGTCGGACGGGTGCGCGGCGAGCCAGCCAGCGAGGCGGGCGTGTTCATCCGGCGTCAGCCGGCGCTTGAGCCGGAGCGCGAGCAGTTCTTCAAACATCGGGTTGTTCATGTTGGCCGGCGGGTTAATTGCCGTCGGGGAGACAAAGTTGCGCCGCCGGGGAGCGGAGAATTTTCAACCACGGATGGACACGGATGAAGACATCGCCCAGCACCAGTGGGGCGCTTCGTGTCCGAAAGCCCGGCGGTCGCAAACCGCCGCTACATCTCTGCTTATCTGTGTTCATCTGTGGCTCAAGCTCCGTCCCACTCGCCAGTCTTCAAGTAAGGTTTGAGCCGCGCCTTGAGCGTCTCGCGGGCGCGGTGGAGGAGAGATTTCACCGCCGAGAGGGAGCAGCCCAGCACCTCGGCGATGTCCTCGTAAGCCAACTCGTCCCGCTGCCAGAGCAGGAGCGCCGTGCGCTGATTCTCCGGCAAGGCGGCGACGGCCTCGGCCACCTTCGCCTCCAGCTCGCTACTCAGGAGTGTGTCCGGCGCGGCGGTGGCGCGCGGGTCCTCGACGCTGTGGCCGCGCGGTTCGTCGGTGCCGGCGTGGGCCGGGGCGTCCAGCGAGTCGGCGGGATGGCGGGAGCGACGGCGGAATTCGTTCAGGCAAAGGTTGCGGGCGATGGTGAAGAGCCAGGTGGAAAACTTCGCCGTGGGTTCGTAGCGCGCGGCGGATTTCCAGACCTGGACGAAGGTGCCTTGAGCCAGGTCCTCCGCCTCCGTCGCGTCCGGCAAGGTGCGATAGATGAAGCTCAACACCGGCTGCTGGTAGCGCGTGACCAACTCCTCGAATGCCGCGCGGTCGCCCCGCTTCACGCGCAGCATCAGCGTGGCATCAGGGTCGGTGGCGACGGGCACGGTGCGAGGGTAGCAAACACCGCCGCCGGGAAAAAGTTGGTTCCGGCAACTACTTCAGGTCGAACCGCTGTGGTTGAAACGGAAACGTTCCTCTTCAACGCAGAGACGCAGAGGACGCAAAGTTGCGCAGAGAAGAGAGCGGCCAGAGCCAACAAATGAAGAGCCGGCTGGGTTGGAACAACTCTGCGCTCCTCCGCGCTCTCTGCGTCTCTGCGTTAAACTGGAGGCTAGTTCCGACTACTGCGCCAGCGCACCGGTCAGCACGCGGCCCTCGACGTTCTCCATCTTCAACCCCAGCAGCGCGGCCACGGTCGGAGCCACGTCCACGTTGCGGATTTCGCCGAGCTGCGCGCCGGGCTGCACGCCGTGGCCCCACGCGACAAACATACCGTTCAGCCTCACATCGCTCGCGAGATAACCGTGATGGCCGGGATAAACATCCGGCGTCACGTCGGTCACGGCTTCGTCACCCGTGGGCTGATGCGTGAAGGCGTAGCCGTCCTTGGCCACGACGAAGAGGTCGGCCATCTGGTCGTTCTGCGCGGGCGTGGGCAGGCCGAGCGACGCGTATTCCCCCGGCTCGTAGATGCGCTCGACGCCTTCCAGCTTGCCGAGCAAGTCCTTCAACTTCGGAGTGAGCGCCGCGAGCTTGGCCTTGTCCGGCACGTAAATCATCGCCGCGCCGCCGAGCGTGTTGGCCACCGCGTCGCAGGTGGTGATGGCCGGGCCTTGGACGCGGAGGAGACCGGCCTGTTTGAGCGCGACGTTCGGGCGGATGATGCGCTTGGCGGACTTGAAGCCGTGGTCCGTGGTGATGACGAACGTGGCCTTGTCCGCGAAGCCCGCCGCCTGCACGGCCTCGAACAACTCGCGCAGACACGTGTCCGCGAAGGCAAAGGCAGACAGGCTCGCCCACGTGCCGGGACCGGAGCGGTGATTGATGGCGTCGGTGTTCAGCAGGTGGAGGAGCAGGAGGTTGGGCCGGTGCTGCTTCACGATGTGGACGCCCGCGCGGGTCCAGAAGACGTCACGCCACGGCGGGTTGCGCTGGTTGAACTCCGCGAGCTCGGTCGTGTTGATGAGGCCGGCGGCGAGCATCTCGCGCTCGATGGGATTGGCCGCGTTGGGCCGCTCGCCGAACTCGAAATGAAACGTCCCGGCGTTGGTCGTTGGAATCCAGTCCACATGCGCGGTCTTGAGGCCGGCCTGGAACGCGAGGTCATATACCGTCGGCACGCGGATGAGTTCGGCCTTGTTCTTCCACGGCTCCAGCTTGAGCGGCGAGGTCGGCCCCTGACGCACCATCAGGCCGTTGAAGAGCACGCCATGCCGCGCCGGCGTGACACCGGTGACGAGTGTGGTGTGGTTCGGCCACGTGAGGGTGGGGTTGGCGATGGTCATCGCCTTGGCCACCGCGCCCGCGCGCGCGAGTTTTTGGAGGAAGGGCATTGGCAGCGCCGGGTCGTCCCAAATCCACGCCGGGAAGCCGTCCATCGTCACCAGCACGACGATGCGGTCCTTGGCGGGAATCTCAGCGGCGAAGCCAGGAGACAGAGAAGCCAGTAGGGCAAATAGAAGCAGGGTGCAGCGCATCACATTGGCAGCAAGATGGGGTCAGGAAAATGAAGGCCAGAAGGAGGTTTGTCTGACTCCTGCTTGCTGCCAAGCGCTCTCAAGTTCCGAGAAAGGCCTTGTGCACCGCCCGCATGGCGGCGTCGCCTTTCGCAAGGTCAATGACCACGGAGATTTTGATTTCGCTCGTGGAGATCATGTCAATGTTCACACCTTCCTGCGCGAGCGTCTCGAACATCTTCGCCGCCACGCCGCTGTGGCTCTTCATGCCCACGCCCACGATGGAGAGCTTGCCGATGGTTTCGCTCACGGCGAGGTCTGCGAAGCTGATCTCCGCCTTGAGGCTGTCCATGACGGTGCGGGCCTTGGCGAGGTCGGGCTTGTCCAGCGTGAAGGAAATGTCGGTCGTCGGGGACTTCGAGCCGTGGCTGATGTTCTGCACGATCATGTCCACGCCGATGGTGCCTTCAGCCAATGCCTTGAAGATGCGGGCGGCGACGCCGGGCCGGTCGGGCACGCCGACGACGGTGACCTTGGCCTGATTCTTGTCGAGCGCGACGCCGCGGACGACGATGCCTTCCATGCTTTGCGTTTCTTCTTTCACAATGGTTCCGGGGTTGTCGTTCAGGCTGGAGCGGACTTCAAACACGACGCCAAACTTCTTGGCAAACTCGACGGAGCGGAGCTGCATGACCTTCGCGCCCGCGCCCGCGAGTTCGAGCATCTCGTCGTAGGCAATCTCGGGGAGCTTCCGCGCGCCGGGCACGATGCGCGGGTCGGCGGTATAGACGCCATCCACATCCGTGTAAATCTGGCAAAGGTCCGCCTTCACCGCGGCCGCCAGCGCGATGGCCGTTAAGTCCGAGCCGCCCCGGCCCAGCGTGGTAATCTGGCCCTCCGCCGTCTCGCCCTGAAAGCCGGCGACGATGACGACATTGCCCGCGTCGAGCTGCGCGTGGACTTGCTTGGGCGTGATGTTCTTGATCTTCGCCTTCGTGTGGACGCCGTCGGTGACGATGCCCGCCTGCGCGCCGGTAAGCGAAGTGGCCGGGATGCCGAGCTGCTGAAGGGCTATGGCCGTGAGCGCGATGGTCTGCTGCTCGCCGGTGGCCAGAAGCATGTCCATCTCGCGCTCGCTGGGCAGCGGGGTGATTTCCTTGGCGAGCTTGATGAGGTTGTCCGTCACGCCGCTCATGGCAGACACGACGACGACGACTTGGTCGCCGCGATTGCGATGCTCGGCGATGCGTCGGGCGACGTTCTTAATGCGCTCGGGGTTGCCGACCGAGGTGCCGCCGTATTTCTGGACAATGAGAGCCATGTCGAAGGGCGCGTGTTCTAGCAGGGCCGCGCGGGCTTTGGCAATGCCGGTTCTGCGTGCTTTGTGGTGGCAGGCATCTCTGCCGCCCGGAGCCAAATTTGCGCGGTGGTGGAACGGACGCTGGTTCCGCCGGGCGGGACGCTCCGGCTCTACGGCCGTCGAGGACGCTTGCCGCCACTCCCGCTCCTCTTTGGGTGCTCTGTGTGCTCGCGCGGCCAATGGCCTGCATCCTCCAGGGCGTTCCGTGTTTCAGCTGGGCGTTCGGGTGAATGGGCTTGGCACTGCGAACGCAGTTTGTTTCACTCGCCCACTCATGAAACGTCTCCTGGGCTTGGCTTGGTTCGCGGCGGGGTTGGGGTTCGGCTGCGGCCTGATGCGCGCGGCGGAGCAGGGGGAGCGGTGGCAGTTGGAGACGACCTCGAAGGAAGGCCGGGTGAGCTTCGGCCAGGGCGGCGTGGCGGAGGGCTCGGGCGGTGTGCTGGTGCGGTATTGGGGCAAGACGGGCAAGACGTCGGAGCTGACGGCCAGCCGCGTCCAGTTGCATCAGGGCACGGGCGACATCAAGGCGGAGGGCGCGGTCTTCCTGCGCGGCGATGGGCACCTCTGGCGTGGGGAGCAGTTGGATTACAATTTCAAGACCAAGGTGATTCAGGCGGCGGAGTTCAAGTCGGGGGCGGGGCCGTTCTACGTCGGCGGCTTCTCGCTTCAGGCGGCGAAGACGGAGGGGGTTTACAGCGCCACCAACGCCTTTCTCACCACGGACGACTACGCCGAACCCGGCTACCGCGTGCGGTGCCGCAAGCTGACCATCATCCCAGGGCAGAGCTTCGAGGCGGAGGATGCGACGCTGCTGCTGGGCAATGTGCCGGTGATGTATTGGCCGAAATACTCCCGCGCACTGGAGACCCACGGCAACTACTGGGTGGTGACGCCGGGCTTCCGCAGCCTCTACGGGCCTTACGCGTTGGGGACCTATCATCACTCGTTCACGACCAACTTCAGCACGGACCTGCACTTGGACTACCGGCAGAAACGCGGGCTGGGCGTGGGGCCGGACTTCAACTACGACGCGGGCCGGTGGGGTCAGGGGGAGTTCAAGTTCTACTACACCCACGACGCCGCGGCGAACACCAACGGCTTCGGGGGGGCGCTCGATCACGATCGTCACCGCCTGAGCTTCTCGCACCGCGTCGAGTTGCGCACGAACCTGACCGTCAAAGCGGTGGTCCACGAGCAGAGCGATGCCTTCCTGATCCGCGATTTCATCGAGCGCGAATATCAGCGGAACATCCAGCCCACCACCTTCCTGGAAGTGAACCAGCTCTGGTCGAACTGGAGCCTGAACCTCTTGGCGATGCCGCGCATCAACGACTTCTTCGAGACCGTCGAGCGCCTGCCCGACGTGAAGCTCACCGGCTTGCGGCAGCAAATCGGCGTCACCCCGCTCTACTACGAAAGCGAAAGCTCGGCCGGCTATTACCGGCACGAGTTCGCCGACAACCTGGCCAACAGCTATGGGGCGATGCGGGCGGACACCTACCACCAGGTGGTGCTCCCGCAGCAGTTCTTCGGCTGGCTGAACCTGACGCCGCGCGTCGGCGGACGGTTCACGCACTACGGCGAGACGGACGGCGTGGGCGCGACTGCCACGGAGGCGAACCGGGGCGTGTTCAACACGGGCGTGGAGATGACCTTCAAGCTGCACCGCACGATGCCGAACGAGGAAATCCCGTGGCTCCAAGCCAAAGGGATCCGCCACATCATGGAGCCGGGCGTCAACTACGCCTACGTCCCCTCGCCGAACCGTCTGCCGCCCACGCTCCCGCAATTCGACGCCGAACTGGGCAGCCTGCGCCTGCTGCCCATCGAGTTTCCCGACTACAACGCGATTGACGCGGTGGACAGCCAGAACGTCTTCCGCCTCAGCCTGCGCAACGTCGTCCAGACCAAGCGCCACGACCGCATTGACACGCTGCTGAACTGGGCGCTCTACACCGACTGGCGCGTGAAGCCCCGTGCGGGGCAGGGCACGTTTGCCGACGGCTTCTCCGACCTGGACTTCAAGCCGCGCGACTGGCTCACGCTCACCTCCGAGACCCGCTACAACTTCGACAGCGGGCACGTCCGCATCGCCGACCACCGCGCGACGATTACGCCGGAAGACCACTGGAGCCTGGCGCTGGGCCATCGCTACGTGCGCAGCGACCCGCACTTCCTCGGCGGCCCCGGCAACAACCTCGTCACCGCCAACTTCTACTACCGCTTCAACGAGAACTACGCCCTCCGCACCCGCCACTTCTTCGAGGCGCGTGACGGGCGGATGGAGGAGCAATACTACACGCTCTATCGCGACTTCCGGAGCTGGGTGGGCGCGCTCACCTTCCGCGTGCGCGACCTGCGCAACGGATCGCAGGACTACACCGTCGGCGTGACCTTCAACCTGAAGGCCTTCCCGCGCTTCAAGCTGGGCCAGGACCACGCCGAGCCGGCGCTCCTGCTCGGCGGCTAATCGACCGGCGGCGGATCGCCCCATCAACCCCAGGCCAGCGACTGGCGACCGCCGTTTGCGGGGCGCGCAGCGGGCTCCGCCAAGTGGAATTGAAGCTTGACGGTAATTTTAGCCATCCCTAATTTGGCGCGCGGTCAATGAAGTAGCTGGTTCGCCAGCGTGTGAAGTCGGAATTTTTTCCGGCTTTTTTTTGCCCCCGAAGGGGCCCGACCGGGTCGCATTATGAACGCCGATTTTCTAGCCATCTTGGAATACTGGGAACGCGAGAAGGGCATCAGCAAGGATGTCCTCGTCGGCGCGGTGCAGGAGTCGCTCGTTTCCGCCGCCAAGAAAGCCGTCGGCCCGGCCCGGGAACTGCGTTGCCTGATTGACCCCAAGACCGGCGACATCAAGGCCTTCGCCAAGCTCATCGTCACGGACAAGGTGCTTTCCAAGCACGACCAGATTTCCCTCACCGAGGCCCGCAAGAAGAAGGCGGACGTCCAAATCGGCGAGGAACTCGAAGTGGAAGTCACGCCCACCGGCTTCGGCCGCATCGCGGCGCAATACGCCAAGCAGGCCCTCCTCACGCAGGTCCGCCGCGCGGAGAAGGCGCTGATTTTCGACGAGTTCAAGGACCGCGTCGGCGACATCATCAGCGGCACGGTGCGGCGCTTCGAGCGCTCGGATGTCATCATGGACCTGGGCCGCTACGAGGCCTTGCTCCCCAACCGCGAGCGCGTCCCGACCGAGGAATACCAGATCGGCGAGCGCATCCGCTGCTTCGTGAAGACTGTCGAGAACGGTCCGCACGGCCCGGAGATCATTCTCAGCCGCGCCGCGCCAGAGTTCGTCCTCAAGCTCTTCAAACTCGAAGTCTCCGAAATCTCCAGCGGCATGGTGGAGGTCAAGGGCTGCGCCCGTGAACCCGGCTTCCGCACCAAGCTCGCCGTTTACAGCCGCGACCCGAAGGTGGACCCGGTCGGCGCATGTGTCGGCCTCCGGGGGCAGCGCGTGAAGAACATCGTCCGCGAGCTGAACAACGAGAAGATGGACATCATCAAGTGGGATCCGAACATCAAGACATATATCACCAACGCCCTCGCGCCCGCCGTCCTCAAGTCCATCACGGTGGACGAGACGAATCACGCGTTGAAAATCCTCGTGGACGAGACCCAGCTTTCCCTCGCCATCGGCAAGCGCGGCCAGAACGCCCGCCTCGCCTCCCGCCTCACGGGCTGGGCGGTGAACATTGACGCCGAGGCCGTCACCGCCATCGGCATCGAGAACAAGATTCAGCACGCCATTGACGCCTTCGCCGCCGTGCCGGGCGTGAGCCGCGAGATGGCCGAGGCGCTGGTGAACACCGGTTTCCAC
>JAYTIO010000186.1:0-3709 GCA_043731805.1 Pedosphaera sp.
CCTTTCTCGGGACAGTTCAAGCGCCTGTCTTCTCACTTCCGAGGAGGGGAGACGAACCACGAAGACACGAAGGACACGAAGCAAAATGCGGGCAGCCGCGCCTTCCTTTGTGATCTTCGTGCCTTCGTGGTTCACTCAATAAACCCGGCGCAGGTTCGACGGCAGGATGTTCAGCTCGCCGCGATACTTGGCCACGGTGCGGCGGGCGATGGTGATGCCTTTGGCGACGAGCAGCTTCACGATGGCGTCGTCGGCGAGCGGGGCGAACTGGTCCTCGCCCTTGATGATCTCGGCGACCATGTCCTTGATGCTCGTGTTCGCGACGGCCTGCCCGTCGGCGGAGGTGAAGCCGGAGGTGAAGAAGTGTTTCATCTCGAAGACGCCGTGCGGGGTCTCCATGTATTTGCCGTTCACGCCCCGGCTGACGGTGGTCTCGTGGACGCCGACGACCTCGGCGACCTGGTTCATCGTGAGCGGCTTGAGATGCGCGGTGCCCAGCTCCATGAAGTCGCGCTGCCGCTTCACAATCTCGGTGGCGATGTTGTGGATGGTCTGCTGGCGCTGGTGCAGGCTCTTGATGAGGAACTTCCCGGCGCGAATCTTGTCGCGGATGTATTCGCGCGTGGCGGGGTCGGTCTCGTGCCGCGCCATGAGGTCTTTGTAGTGGTTGCTGATGCGCAGGTGGGGCACCTGCTCGTTGTTGAGCGTGACCACCCAGTCTTCGCCGGTCTTCTGCACGAAGACTTCGGGGATGATGTATTGCTCGCTGTCCGGCAGGAACGTGCGGCCCGGGTGCGGCTCGAGATGACCGATGCGGTCGGCGGCGTCCTGGATGTCCACGACATCCTGGTTCAGGGCGCGGGCAATCTCCGGGAAACGCCGGCGGCCCAATGCCTCCATGTGCCCGGTGACGATCTTGTATTCGAGCGTGTCCTGCCGACCCGCGCGCTCGAGCTGGAGCCGCAGGCATTCGCCCAAGTCCCGCGCGCCCACGCCCGGCGGCTGGAAGGTCTGCACCACCGTGAGCACGGCGGCGAACCGCTCCAACGGCAAACCGGTGGAGCCCGCCAACTCCTCGAGGCTGGCCGCGAGATACCCGCGCTCGTCAATGTTCCCCACCATCAGCTCCGCCAGCGGCAGTTGCTCGGGCGTCAGGTCCGCGTCGCGGACTTGCTCCAGCAGGACTTCCTGCAAGGACTGCCCGGCCACGAGCGAATCGAACATGAACTGCCGGCGCTCCTCGTCTTCCTCGGTGGAACGGCTCGCCGGGTTGCTCTGCGCGTAATGGTCGCGCCAGTCCTGGTCCAGTTGCGCGAGCTTGTCGAACTCGGCTTGAAAATCATCCGTCGGCTCCGCGCCTTCCTTCTCCGGGACCGAGTCGGAGGTCAGGTCCGTCGAAGGCTCGGCGGAGTCAGGCGCTTCAGCGGCGTCCAGCGGCTCGGCGGTTTCGTCCTTGTCCTTGCCGTCCTTCTCGTCCAGTTCCACCTCGCCGTTGACCGCTTCCTCCAGCACGGGGTTCTGCTCCAGCTCGGCCTCGACCTGCGCGCGCAGCTCGAGGATGGGGGCCTGCAAGAGTGCGAGCGACTGCTGGAGCTGGGGTGCCAGCACCATCGACTGCGACAACCGCTGCGACAGATACATGCCTTGAGCCATTGGTTTGGCGCAGCGTAGGCCCGGCGGGAAACTGGCTCAAGCAGGAAGAACCGGGCGGTAGTGGCTCAGTTGGGTAGGGCGAGGCTCCCGCCGAGCCGGCTCGCGAGGACGCTCGCCCTACCGAACACAGCAAAATGAGCCACTACCGAACCAGCCGACGGAAGTTCGCCTCCACCTGCGCGACCAGCGTGGCGAGGGGTTCACCGCGCAAGTCCGCCAGGAACTGATACACCGCCGGCAGGTTCGCGGGATGGTTCAACGGCTGGCCGGTGCGGAGGTCGGTCAGCGGATGCGCGTTCGCCGCGTCCGGCAACAACTGGTCCGGCGCGTCCGTCTCGACCAGCAGGCGGTCGGCGGGAACCCGCTTGAACGTGTCGCGCTGGCGGGCCTTCCGCTCGTGCATGAAGTAGCCGGGGAAGCTGAAGTGCGCGCCGAGCTTGGCCAGTGGCCCGACCATCTCCGCCGGGCCGCCGTAGCTGTGCAGCAGGAAGCCGCGCGCGGGACGCGGGTTCGCTCGCAACAGCTCCCAGAGCCGCCCCCACGTCTGCAAACAGTGAACGCTCGCGACGACGTTGCGCTCCGCCGCGAGCCGCAGTTGGGCGACGAAGACTTCCTCCTGCCCGGCGTAGGCCAGCCCCGGCTTCCAGCGGTCGAGGCCGATCTCCCCGACGACCGCGCCGGGCGTGGCGTCGAGCCACTCCACGAGCGTCTCGCGCCAGCGCGCCGTCCGCGCGCCGACATACCACGGATGAAAACCGAAGCTCGGCACGACGAAGTCAGGGAACTCCCGCGCCAACGCCGCGACCTGCGGCCAGTCCGCCTCGCCGGAGCCATTGACCACCATGCGCACCACACCCACCGCCCGGCTCGCCGCGACGAGCTCCGCCTGCCGCCCGGCGAAGCGGTCGTCGTGGAGGTGATTGTGGGCGTCGAGGAAGTTCATGGGTTTCGTGGAGCGCCTTCGTGTTCGCAATCATGGTCCCTTCGCTGCTCCGCGAAAGTCCGAATCCGTTCCCACACCCGCGACAGCACATTCCGCCGGTTCGCCGTGAGGTGCTGATTGATGCCGACCTGCTCCAAGAACCCCGGCTCCATCGCCAGAATCTCCCCCGCCGGCTGCCCGCTGTAGAAGTCACACAGCAACCCGGCCACCGCGCGGACGATCTGCGAATCCGAGTCGCACTGGAACCAGCACCGGCCCGCGCGCCACTCCGCCACCAGCCACAGATTCGCCAGACAGCCGGGCACCCGGTGCGCCTCCGTCCTCCACTCCGCCGCGAGCGCCGGACGTTGCCGCGCCTCCTCCACCAGCCATTGCAACCGCGCCTGTGGATGCCGGAAGCCGCCGAACCGCGCGAGCAAGGCATCGCGCTTGGCGGTGAGCGAAGGGAAGTCAACGCGTTCGTCAGTCACGGGCGAAACCTAAACGGCCCCTCCGCCCGAGGCGAGCGCGCGGCGGTGGTTGGTCAAGCTGCGGACAGGGCTGCCCGTCGGCTGGGCGGCTGGAAAATATGCTAATAAAACCGTTAACTCCAGTGCGACGCTTTTTGTATTGAACAATCCAAACATGGACCCGGAGAAAAAGTTGTCTCGCCCTCTTGCACGAGAGCCGGAGTCGTTTCCCCGGTCGGGCCGCGCTGCGCGCGCCTCGTTCCACCAATCAGATATCCGAGGACGCGCACAGCGCGACCATACCACCCGACCGCCCGCAACACGGCGGCGAATGCGAAATGGCCCCGAGGGTTTCTGTTCCGCAGTCCGGGTATTCCGTGTCGCCCAAAAGGTTTTTCACCCCGCAAGCCAAGTTTTTCGTTTCGGAACCAAGGTTGCCCAACCCGGAGCCAAGGTGTTCCGGGACAGTCGGGAGGTTGTCCAAGACGCAAGTAAGGTTGTCCCGGAAGGATTCAAGGTGTTCCTCAAGGTGTTCCAAGTGAGGTGGCCCCCGAAAACTGGACCAGAGTTTGAGTTATGGTTTTGCGGGTTTGAGCAACGAGAAGGTGATCAGCCCAATGAAAACAAAAACCAAACGGAAGAAACACAGTTCCGCGTTCAAAGC
>JAYTIO010000187.1:0-3005 GCA_043731805.1 Pedosphaera sp.
TCACTCCGCGCCGCGTTGCTGCGCTGGGCCGAGTCCGCTGGTGAGGCCACCGACTACCGCGACAACCTCGCGCTGCAATGCCTCCATCCCGTCGGCCACTTCTACGAAGTGCCGAACCTGCTCCGCAACGGCACGCTGGCCGCGCTGCTGCGCGAGCGGCCGCAGCTCAAGACGCTGCTGCTCCATAACATTGACACCACCGGCGCGAACCTCGACCCGGCGTTGCTGGGGCAGCACCTCGCGAGCGGCGCGACGTTGTCATTCGAGGTCATCACCCGGCGGCTCGACGACCGTGGCGGTGGACTGGCGCGCGTGGACGGTCGGACGCGACTCGTCGAGGGCTTGGCCATGCCGCATGAGGAGCTGGAGTTCGGCCTGAGTTACTACAACACGCTGACGACGTGGATTGAGGTGGACGGTTTCCTCCGCGCGTTGCACCTCACGCGAGAAGATATTCTCGCCGCCAATGAGCAGAAGATTTCCGCCGCCATCCGCGCGCTCGCGGCGAAGGTGCCGACTTACATCACGACGAAGGACGTGAAGAAGCGCTGGGGCCACGGGCAGGAAGACGTCTTCCCCGTCGCACAGTTCGAGAAGCTCTGGGGCGACCTCACGGCGTTGCCGGAGATTGATTCACGCTTCCTCGTCGTGGACCGGCCGCGCGGCCAACAGCTCAAGGACCAAGCCCAGCTCGACGGCTGGCTGCGCGACGGCTCGGTGGCTTACGTGGCGCGCCTGTGCGCGTGGGGGTGAGGCCGCTGGGCAGCGGGTCACCGGTCGGCCAGCACCACCCGCCGATGCTGGGCATCAATGAGGAAGCGTTTGCCGGGCGGAGCGGCGGGGAGCCGGGGCAGCATTCCGCTCGTCACGAATTCCTGCGGGTCCTGGGGGAACTTGGAGTGGCGCAGCACCCAGTTTTGGAGCAACTCATTCAACAGGTCCAGCGAGGCTTGCGGCGATTTTTCCGCCTCGGTGACTTGTTCGATGGCTGCCGGCGTGAAGGCCGGCGGGGCGCTCTGGGCGTCGCGTTTCTTGCGACCGCAGCCGCCCAGGGCGGCCAAGCCGGCCAGGAGGAGAAGCAAGGCGGGACAGGGGAATTTCATTGGCGGTCCCACATGGCCAGCGGATCGCCGGGCGGATATTGGAAGCCCACTTTGCTGACGGGGATGGTTTCGTTGTGGCCGTCCACGAAGGCGGTGTTGGAGCGGCCGTCGTGGCGGTTGAACATGCGTTCCGCGTAGGTGGTGAGCGGGGTGGAATACGTGCCGTTCACCGGGCTGGGGGTGCGGAAGTAGTGCAGGCTCATGGTGGGGTCGCCGTCCCATTGGTCGGGGTTGGTCAGGACGACGCTGGTGGGGGTCAGCATGCCGGTGTCGCCGTAGATGACGGTCTCGGCGGGGAAGGTGATCTGCGACTCGCGGACGCTGGCGGCGGTGGCGCCGAGAAAGCCGATGCCAGCGGTGCCGACGCTGTAGGTCATGCCGATGCCCAGGAGCCGGGAGTCCTTGACCATCGGGCAGTGGATGATGGCGCGGTTCTGGATGTAGGCGCGCAGCAGGTCGGGCCAGTAGGTGTAGGCGATGTTCTGAATCCAGTCGGTGGGCGCGGAGGGCGTGTTCTTGCCGAACTCGACGAGCTTGGAGTCGTGGTCGTCGGCGTAGAACTTAAAGGCCATGCCAATCTGCCTCATGTTGCTGGCGCAGCCGGTGCCGTGGGCTTTCGCCTTGGCCTTGCTCAAGGCCGGGAGGAGCATGCCCGCCAAGATGGCGATGATCGCAATGACGACGAGGAGTTCGATCAGCGTGAAGGCGCCTTCGGGGGCGGGGCGGGGCGGTTTCATGGTGGCCAACTTCTTCAGGTCGGCAATTTCCGTCAATGGGAAATTTGAGGCGGGGCGGCCCGTGGCCGCCGGGCGCGGTCAGGGCTGGTTGACGCGTTGCGCGACGAAGGGCTGGCCGAGCTGGCCGTAGCGGCTCACGGCGGTGACGGCGATGAGTTCGGGCAATGCGTTGGCCACGCCTCGGAAGCTGCGGTTCATCTGACTGCCGGGAATTAGCTCCGTCTGCCACGCGCCGTGGCCGTGCCACTGCATGAGCCACCAGCCGGGCGCGCTGCCGTCGGGCATCACCCATTGGAAGACGGAGACCGTTTTGGCCGCGTCCTGGCCAAAGGCGACTTGGGGCCGCGGGGGCACGGCCTTGTCCAGCCACGGCGAGGCGGGGATGAGGGCGGGCGTGAGGTTGACTTGGCGGACCAGTTTGTCGGCGAGGCCGTCGCGGTTTTGGTGTAGGGCCTTGATGCTCCATTGCAGGCTGCCGGTCGCGCCGGGTTGGGCGCGGGTGAGCCGGAGTTGCTGGATGATTTCGTCCGCGCTGCGGCCCGAACCGATGGCGGCGGCGGAGAGGCCCGGCCAGAGGTGGCGCGCGGCGGAGTTTTGTTCCGCCCACCATTTCAGCAACACGGGAAAGCTCTGCTCCGGCGCGGCGATGCGCCAGTAGAGCTGGGGCGCGAGGTAGTCCAGCCAGCCGGCGCGGAACCACTTCAGCGAGTCGGCGTAAAGCTCTTGCGTCGGGTCCATGCCGCGGATGCCGGGAGGCGTGCCGGGCTTCCAGATGCCAAAGGGGCTGAGGCCGACTTTCACCCACGCCTTCTCGGCCTTCACGGCGGCGTAGAGGCGCTGGACGAAGCGGTTCACGTTGTCCCGCCGCCAGTCGTCGCGCGTTAGCTTGCCGCCGGTCTGCTGGTATTTCTTCCAACTGGCGGTGTCCGGGAAATCCATCGGCTTCTTCGCCGCGTCTTTCTCGCGGTAGGGATAGAAGTAGTCGTCGAGGTGGACGCCATCCACGTCGTAGCGGCGCACGACATCGAGGATGACGCGGAGCGAATGCTCTTGGACGAGCGGCTCACCGGGGTCGAGCCAGAGCAGCTTGCCGTAGGTGCGGACTAGCTCGGGCCGCGTCTTGCTGATGTGGCTGGCCGCGACGGGACTCTTCGCCGAGTTGTGC
>JAYTIO010000188.1:0-3919 GCA_043731805.1 Pedosphaera sp.
TTGGCGGGCGGATTCGAGGTCGCGCCCGAAGGCGGCGATGCCATTGGGGGTGAGGACGGGGGCGAAGACGCCGTAGCGCGGACGCGGGCGGGCGTGCAGGAGCCCGTGGGTGTCCATGATGAACCAGCGGATGTTCGCCTCCTGGAGGACGGCTTCGACGCCCTCGACGTAGGCGCATTCCGGGAGCCAGATGCCGCGGGGGTCGCAGCCGAAGCAGGCTCGGTAGTGGTCGCGTGCGGTGAGGATTTGGGCGCGGACGGAGGGCGGGTGGTTGAGCAGCGGGAGCAGGGCGTGGGTGGCGGCGGTGGTGATGATTTCGAGTGTGCCTTGCTCCTGGAACTTGCGGAAGGCACCGACGAGGTTGCGGCCGTAGCTGAAGTAGGTGGCGCGCAGGCTGGTGAGGCGGTGGTGATACAGCCAGGCGAGTTCACGGAAGTCGCGGTCCCAGTGGGTGCGGTGGATTTCCTTGTCGGCAAGTTCGAGCAAGCCTTCGAGGTGGCGCACGTAGCGGTCTTGCAGGAGCGGGTCCAGCAGCATCGCGCAGAGCGTGGGCGAGAGCGTGAGGGTGAGGCGCGTCTCCATGCCGAGCTGCGCCCAGCCTTCCATGACTTGGAGGAGCGGCAGGTAGGTCTCGGTGATGGCTTCGAAGAGCCAGGCTTCCTCGAGGAAGCGGTCGTGCTCCGGGTGGCGCACGAAGGGCAGGTGCGCGTGAAGCACGAGGGCGAGGTGGCTTTGCATCAGGCGGGGATTGAAGCGCAAGGCGGGACGGGGGAAAAGAATTTACGCCTACCGCAGGGCAGGCGGGAGCTGCCTCCGGAGTGGTTGAACAGGCTCCGTTCGTGCCCCGTCGAACGCGCGCCTTAACCATGAATAGCCCAACGCCCCGCCGCCGCGCGCCCGGTTTCACGCTCATCGAACTCCTCGTCGTCATCGCCATCATCGGCATCCTAGCGGGGATGCTGCTGCCCGCGCTCTCGAGCGCGAAGGAGAAGGCCAAGCGGGCGGCGTGCAAGAACAACGTCCGGCAGTTCGCCCTCACGGCCCACCTCTACGCGGACGACTACAGTCAGAAGCTCTTCGGCGGGCCGCGGCTCGGGGACAATTACTCGCACACCGTCTGGCTGTCGCAGGCCGCCGGGCTGGGGCTGCTCTCCTACGGCGGTTCGCATCGCATGGCCGTCTGCCCGAACCTGCCCTACCCGTTCGGCAACGGAACTTTCGCCGCCACGCCCAATGCGCCGGGCGAACTGGCCTACAACTCCGGCCTGCTCTGCTACCTCTCCGGCTACGGCTACCTCGGCGGGTTCGTCGTGCCGGCGGCGATCACCAACTGGGTCGCCCCGTATCGCAACAGCGACGATCCGAACCTCGTGCTGCTCTACGACCTAAACGACTGGACCTACACCGGCGTGAACAACTGGGCCGTCGTCCCGCACGCCCGCGCCGGCACGCGCGGCACCACCGCCGGTTGGTTCCAGCCCAGTGGCGGCAAGACCTCCGAGGAGCTCGGCGCGACCGGCGGCAACGTCGGCCTGCTCGATGGCTCGGTGACTTGGAAGGACATCAAGGCCATGACCAGCCACACCAACGCCTGGAGCACCGGGGGCACGCAAGCGGGCTACATGGGGATGTGGTGAGGGCTGCTGCGAGGTCGGCTTGAAGGCCTGATTCCGCCCGCGCGTCCGATTTCGCAGCTTGAAAATGAACCCTCCGCCCGCCCCCCGCGCCCCCGGCTTCACCTTGATTGAGTTGCTCGTCGTCATCGCCATCATCGCGATTCTGGCGGGGATGCTCCTACCAGCGCTATCTCAGGCGAAAGCCAAGGCCCACGCCATCTCCTGCCTGAACAACCAGAAGCAGATGGGCCTCGCATTCCTCGTTTACGCCGGGGACTACGATGAGCGCTACGTCGCCGGCAACTTCGCCGCCAATGTTCCCTTGGGCACCGATCCGCTGATGTGGTTCAAGATTCTGCTGCCCTACCTCGGCAACAACACCAACCTCTACAAGTGTGCGGGGCACTTTGACAGCGGGACACGCTACGTGGATCTCCCCTACAACCTGGACTACGTGGTGAATGCGCATATCATTCGCCCTTCCACGACCGCCCTTCGGACCTCTCAGATCCCTTCGCCCACAGAATACATCGTCACCACGGAAGATTCCCGGCTCGCGAACAATTTCAACTGGCGGGCGCGCGACTTTGAGTTCGTCCGCGCCAACTACAACGGTGCGGTCGGCTCGACCGGAGCACGCTATGCGCTCAGCATGACGCGGCATAACTTGGGCGCCAACCTGGCGCTCGCCGACGGCCACGCCGAGTTGGCGAAGCTGTTCAAGCCCGTGCCCGGCGCGGCGGCCCCCACCGACCTCGGACCCATCGGCGACAGCAAGCTGACTACTCCGACCCCGCCCATGTGGACCTACACCGTCCAGCCCAAATTCTTCGTCCGCCTCACCGCCGAAGGCGATGCCGTGGGTGGGAATGTGAACCTCGGATTCTGAGCTGAAACGCACGTCCGCCTTCCCTGTTTACCCGTGGCCAAGCGCATGGCATAACCGCCGCCATGCTCTTGTCACTCCGCTCCCTCGTCGGCCTTTCCGGCTTGGTGTTCACCCTTTCCCTTTCCGCCGCCGACGCACCCAACTCCAAACCCCAAACTCCAAACTCCCAATCCGCCCGCTGGCCCGGCCGCCAGCCCGACGGCTCCGTATTGCTGCCGAACATGTGGTCGCTCAGGCCCGCTGGCGTGCAGGTGAACCTCGCGGACTTCCCGGTCAACATCGCGCTGCATCCTGATGGCAAGTTCGCCGTCGTCCTGCACGCGGGCTACAGCGCGCACGAGCTTGCCGTCGTGGACATCGCGAAGGCGACCGTCCTGAACCGCACCAAGGTCGAGGAGACGTTCTACGGCCTTGAGTTCTCCCGCGACGGCAAGCGCCTCTACGCCAGCGGCGCGGGCAGCGAGGTCGTGCGCTGCTTCGACTTCGACGCGAAGGCCGGCACGCTCGGCAAGGAGCAGGAGATTCGCCTGCGCAACGTCGCCGAGCGCGGCATCCCCGCCGGGCTCGCGCTCACGAGCGATGCGCGGCATCTCTACGTCGCCAACGTCCTCGGCCAGCGCGTGACGAAGGTGGACTTGAACGCCCGCACCAACGTCCTCGACATCCTCGTCGGGCCGCCGGAGTCCAAGGTCCAAAGTCCAAAGTCCAAAGTCCAAGTTCCCGCCGTCGCCCAAACCGAAGACGAGGCCGCCATCACGAAGCGCGCCGAGGCCGCGCTCGACCCCGCCGACCCGACCGCGCCGTATCCTTACGCGTGCCGGCTCGACGAGTCGCGCGGTCGGCTCTACGTCAGCCTCTGGGCGCAGGCGCAGGTGGCGGTGATTGACCTCAAGTCGAACCAGGTCATCGCGCGTTGGCCGACCGAAGAGCATCCTAACGAGATGCTGCTCACCAAGAACGGCAAGCTGCTCTACGTCGCGAACGCCAATCGCAACACCGTCACCGTCATTGACACCGAGAAGGGCGTGACCACCGAGACGATTTGGGCCGCGCTTTACCCGCAGTCGCCGCCCGGCTCCACGCCCAACAGCCTCGCGCTCACGCCCGACGAGAAGCTGCTCTTCATCGCCAACGCGAACATCAACACCCTCGCCGTCGTGGACGTGGCCGTGCGCGGCAAGAGCCGTTCCCTCGGCTTCATCCCGACCGGCTGGTATCCGACCTCCGTGCGCGTGACGCCCGATGGCAAGAAGCTGCTCGTCGCGAACGGCAAGGGCATCATCTCGAAGGCGAACCCCGGCGGCCCGCAGCCCGGCAAGAAGGCCGCGCCCGGCAGCACGGTGGAATACATCGGCGGCCTGTTCAAAGGCACGTTGAGCATCATTGACCTGCCCAAGCGCGCGGAGTTCGAGAA
>JAYTIO010000189.1:0-1871 GCA_043731805.1 Pedosphaera sp.
GACTTGAACTTCGCTTCCACCGCCGCGAGTTCCGCTTCCCAGTCGGTGCGTTGTTTGCGTTGCGCGTCGGTGAAGAAACTCAGCAGCGGCGTCTCGTCCTTCCGGTCGGCGTCCTCGGTATTGTTGAGGAACGCATACACTTGGTAATACTCCTTCTGCGCGATGGGGTCGTATTTGTGCGTGTGGCATTGGGCGCAGGCCATCGAGGTGCCCATCCACACGGCGAAGGTCGTGTTCACGCGGTCCACGATGGCGGCGGTGCGGAACTCCTCGTCGTTGGTGCCGCCCTCGGAGTTGGTCATCGTGTTGCGATGGAAGGCGGTGCCCTTGAGCTGTTCATCGGTTGCGTTCTCCAGCAAGTCGGCGGCGAGTTGCTCGATGGTGAACTGGTCGAAGGGCAGGTTGTGGTTGAAGGCGTTGATGACGTAGTCGCGGAAGGCCCAGATGGTGCGCGACGGGTCATCGGCATAACCGGCGCTGTCCGCATAGCGCGCGAGGTCGAGCCAAAGCCGCGCCCAGTGCTCACCGTAGCTGGGCTTGGCGAGTTGCGTGTCCACGAAGCGCTCGTAAGCCTTCGGCTCCTTGTCCGCGACGAACGCATCTACCTCCGCGACACTCGGCGGCAAGCCGGTGAGGTCCAGCGCGACGCGGCGGGCCAGCGCGTAGCGGTCGGCCTCGGGTTGGGGGAGGAGGCCGTCCTTAGCGAGGCGGTGGAGGATGAACGTGTCTATCGGGGAGGAGTAATTAGTGATTAGTGATTGAGTGACCGGTGCCTTCGAGCCGGTCTTGGCTAGCAGCGCACTAATTGATTCCTTACTAATCACTATCGGGGCCGGCCGCTTCGGTTTCTCGTAAGCCCAGTGTGCGGAGAACTTCGCACCGGACTTTACCCACGCGGTGAGCAGTTCGACTTCGTGTGGCGTGAGTTGCTTGCCGAACTTCGGCGGGGGCATCACGTCGTCGAGGTCCTTCGTCGTGACGCGCTGGAGCAGCAGGCTCTTTTCCGGCTGGGCGGGGATAACGGCGCGGCGGCCATCGCCGAGGTCCGCACCAAGTCCCTCCGACGTGTCCAAGCGCAGGCCGACGCCCTTCTTGCCGCCCTTGCGCTCCGCAGCATCCGGCCCGTGGCAGGCGAAGCACTTGTCCGAGAGGATGGGGCGAATCTCCCGTTGAAAGTCCAGCGCGAGAGTGGGCGACTTCGGCGCGGGCGCGGCGACGGTCAGCCCGCTCGCGATGCCCAGCCACCCCGCGCAGCCCCAGCGTGTCAGCAATCGTGTCATGTTCATGGAATTCTAAAGTTCAAGCCCGTCAGCGAACGCGCACTTTGACGCGGCCCGCCGTCGGGCGATTGCGATTTTGTGCGGAGTGTTTGCCAACTCCCGACGCTTGTCCACCGTGCCGGCAGCACTGGTTGCAGCAACGGAGTTGCGCCAGCGAGTAGCCCACGGCGTGAGCCGGTGGGCCGCCCACCCCTTGACCTGCGCGAAGCGCGAACGCTGGGGCCCTGGCTCCCAGCCCGCCACGTCACCGTCCGCCAGGCCGAGGGGGCCAGCGTCCCGGCCAGCTCCTTCGCCGTCAGCGAAAACAGTCTGGGCCGTTCGCCGCCGGTGTCAGTTATCACCTAGCCTCGTATTACTAGGTGAGCAAATTCTCCAGCGACGAAAGGGCGCAGAGAACACAGAGAAAGCTCCTCCCCTTTCTGCTGCCTGCGTCCTTTCGCGGCTAAAATCTCTCCATTCCCCAGGTGAATTTTCTTGGTAGCCCCCGCGCCACTCCCTAGCCTGCGCCCATGATTCACGTCGGCATTGGCTACGACGTCCACCAACTCACCGAGGGCCGCAAACTCATCCTCGGCGGTGTGGACATCCCGC
>JAYTIO010000190.1:0-4979 GCA_043731805.1 Pedosphaera sp.
GTCGCCGAACTTCGGCTCCGCGCCTTCGACCACGTTCGCCACGTCCTTGAGTCGCACCGGCACGCCGTCCTTGTGCGTGACGACGACTTCGCCGAGCACCGCCGGCGTGAGCGACTGGCCCTCGGTCTGGATGAGGATGCGCTGGTTCTGCGTCTCGACGAAGCCCGCGCCGCGCACGCCCGTCGCGAGTCGCGCGGCGGACAGCACATCGCTCAACGCGAGGTCGTGCGCGACGAGGCGGTCGGGCTTCACCTGCACCTGCAACTGCCGCACCTCGCCGCCGAAGACGATGCAGCGCGTGACGCCGGGCACCGAGAGCAGGCGCGGCTTGAGCGTCCAGTCCGCGAAGGTGCGCAGCTCCATCGGCGAGAGTTTTTCCGCGACGAGGCCGACCTTGAGCAAGTCCATCGTGGCCGAGACGAGCGGCGACATCGTGGGCGCGTTCACGCCGGCGGGCAACGTGCGTGCGACCGTCGAGAGCTTCTCCGCGAGCAACTGGCGCGCGGGCAAAATGTCCGTGCCTTCCTTGAACACAACCGTCACGACCGAGACGCCCTGGATGGATTCGCTGCGGAGGGATTCGAGATAGCCGAGGCCATTGACGGCGGTCTCGATGGGCCGCGTGACAAGCGCCTCGACCTGCTCCGGCGTCATGCCCGGCGCCTCCGCCTGCACCGTCACCTGCGGCGGCACGAAGTCCGGGAACACATCGAGCTTCGCGTGCTTGGCGATGTAGAGGCCGTAGAAAAGCAGCAGGCACGCGAGCGCAACGACAATGCCCCGGAAGCGGAGGGAAAACGAAACGATGGCGTTCAACATGGCGCGCTCAGTCTTTCCCCTTGCCCTCTTCACTCAACAACTGCTGCGCGCCAGCCACGACAATCTTCTCCCCAGCCTTCAGCCCTTCATGCACGAACCAGCCGCCGGGCGTCGCGTGCTCCAGCTCGATTTCCTTCTTCGTGAACTCGCCGTCCTTCGTCGCGATGTAGATGAAGGCCTCGCCCTCGTGCCGCACGATGGCCGCGCGCGGCACCGTCACGCCGTGCTCCACCTCGCCGGGCAGCCGGAGCGCGCCCGTGATGAGCGTGCCAGGCGCGAGGCGCGTGCCTTCCTGTTTCACGAGCAGAAGAAATCCCTGTCCCTGCGTCTGCACGTCGGTGCCGCCCGCCGGGCCGAGCAATTGCGCCGCGATGACCGCGCCTGCATCGGCCGGCGAGATGAGGTGCGCGCCGGTCGGTTGCTCCTTCAACGGTTCGCCCGCCGGCACGTCCAGCCGCACCAGCGCGATCTGTCCGGCTACGAGCGATTGCGCGAACTCCACGAGCTTCTCGTGGTCGAGCAGCATCCGACCGTAAGCCGTGCCCAGCTTCGCGCGCACGGCTCCGGCGGCGACTTCCTCGCGCTGGACGGCGGTCTCCGCCGCTTGCACCGCGCGCGCGGTCGTGGCTTCCGTGAGGTCGAGTTGCAGGCGGTCCTTCTGCACGGCGAGTTCGGCAGTCTGCGCGGCGCGCGTGCCGCCCAGCTTGGCGGATGTGACGGCGACGTTGTCCTTCGCGGCGGCAGCCTCGGCGGCTTGGAGCGCGCGCTCGGAGGTGTTGTTCTGCTTGGCGAGCGTCTTCGCGCGTTCGAGCTCCAGGGACGACGCCTTGAACGCCGCCTGCGCGGCGGCGAGTTCGGCGTCGCTCTGCGCCTTGGCGAGCGGCACGGCGGCCTCGGAAAGTTTCAGCGTGGCGCGGGCGAGCGCGAGTTCGCTCTCGCGGCGCTTGTGGGCCAGCTCAAGTTCGCGGCGTGAGTTCTCGAACGCGAGATGCGCGGTGGCGAGTTCGCTCACGAGCACGGCGAGCGGCGCGGGGTCGAGCACGCGGCCAAAACCCTTGGCTTCCGGGCTGAAGTCCGCTGCGGCGAGCGGCTCCGTCTTCACGCCGACGCGCTTCACCGCGTCGGCGTCGAGCTTGAGCACGGTCTCACCCGCCGCGTTGTGCGAGACCGGCGACGCCTTCTCCGGCTCCTTCTTCTCGGGTGGATGGTCAGCTTCATGCGGCTTGCAAGCGACGGCGAGCGCGAGGCACGCGGCGATGAGGATGGGGCGGATGGGTTTCACGGTGGTTACTTTCCGACGCGGGGATTGGCTTGGATAAACTCTCCGGGAAGTGGCGCACTCCTGCTCCGGTCCAGAGGCATTTGCAGTGCGTCTTCAAGCTTGCCAAGTGCAGTCTCGGCTTGATGGCGCGCTTCGATGATCATCAGAAAAGCATTTGTTTGTTCGAGTAGGGCGGTCAGTTGGTCGAATTCATCTGCCGCCCCGGCCTTCACTTGGGCGATGACGGACTCGACTAGGTGGCTCTGGGTTTCGAAGTAGCTCAAGGTCGAGAAGAACCGGCTGCGGGCGCGTTCGTAGGCCGGCGCAGCGGCATCCGTCTCCGCGAAAACCCTAACTTGCGTGGTAACGACCCTGGCGGCGGCCTCTTCCCGCCGCGCCTTGGCTTCGGCGATGGCCCCTTGATTGCGGTTCAGCACCGGCAGTTCGGCGGAGAGACTCAGGAAGCTCCACTTGCTCTCACCCTGGTCCCATTGGTAGCCGCTGCCCAAATGGATGTCCGGATACTGCCGGGCGATTTCGAGGCGGAGCGCGAGTTGCGCCGCTTCGTAGTCGGCGAGTGCGGCACGGATTTCGGGGCGGGCTTGTGCGGCGCTGGCCCGAAGCTCGGCCGCCATCGCGTTCGTCAGCGCGGGCAGGACAATTTGAAGGCGACCGGCAAGTGCCTCCAACGACGTGGCGGGCAGGCGGTCGATGGCAAATTTCGCCACCGCTTCAGGCTGGGGATTGGGTCCGAGGGTCTGGCTGCACAGGGGGAGCACGACGCTCATAATCAGACCGGGTGAGAACCGATGTGCTACGAGCACACTCTCGAACTCGTGAGTGGAGATTCCGATGGCTTCTGCGGCGCGCGCTGAACTGACCTTCGATGATTCCCATGCCAGGCTGGTTTCCAGTTTGGTCTTCTGTAGGGCAAGTCGGGCCGGAAGCACGTCCGCCAGGGTGGCAGCACCTGCACTCAGCCGCTGTTGAAGCCGCTCAGTCAACCGGTGCTGCGTGCCCGCCTTGATCTCCAACATGTGCACCTGCTCACCCGCAAACGCGCAGCGTGAAAGCGCGTCGCGCACCTCTGAGCGCACCTTCCAAGCCGCCGTGTGCAGTTCCAACCGGGCAACCTCGGTGGCCTGACGGGCCTTGGCGGCACGCAAGCCGCGCTTGCCAGCCGTTTCGATGGGCAGGTCAAACTGCGCGCCGGGAATCCACGGAGTGACCCCCGGCGCGGCGCTGAAATTGTATCCCGGCTGGAGGCTGACGGTCGGATTAGGCCGCGCACCCGCCGAAATCTCAGCGGCTTCCGCAGCCCGCCATCGGGCGCGGGCGACATCCAGGCTCGGATGGAAGTAATACGCGGTGAGCGTGAGCAACTCGACGTTCCAGGCTTGGTTGAGGCTGATGAAGTCCGTCTGCTGCTGCTTCAGCGGCCAAAGTGGCAGCGGCCGTCCAAGGCGCTCCTCAATGAATTCTCGCAGTCCGGGTGATTCCAGCGAGCGAGCCTCGAAGGCGGCGGCGGATTGCTCCGGCGCGAGCGGCTTTGGCTCGTAGGTCGCGCAGCCGACGAACACGGCGGTGAGTAGCGCGACGGCAAGGTGGGGCAGGCGGGCGCGGGCGAAATTCACTCGGCGCAGTGTGCCGCTCACGGGCGCAGGCTGGCAAATCATCTTGCGGGGTAAGTGAGCGTGAGTCGGCGGGGTCATGCGCGGAGCGAGAGGGTGAGGCGGCCGGTGGCGTCGAGTTGCGCCTCGAGTTCGGTGCCGAGGGCGCGGGCAAAGGTTTGGGCGAGCGCGAGACCGAGTCCAGCGTGGCCGTCGGTGATGCGCGCGGCGTCCTTGCGCCAGAAGCGCTCGCAGAGGCGCGGCAAGTCGGCGGGGATAAGGTCAGCCGGGGTGTTGGTGACGGCGAGGAGGAAGCCACGTTCGCACGGTGTGGCGGTGAGTTCGATGGCGGTGTCGGCGAGGGAGTAGGCGACGGCGTTATCAGCGAGGTTCGCGAGGATGGAGCGGAGGAGCGCGGCGTCCGTCTCGACGTGGGCGTCGGCGGGGACGCGCACGGTGAGCGTGAGGCGGCGGGCGGCGGCTTGGGGTTGGAGGTGCGCGGTGATGGCGGCGAGCAGCGGGGCGAGGGCGATGCGCTCGCGGTGGACGGCGAGTTCACCGCGCTCGCCACGTGCGAGAGCGAGGAGACGCGTGGTGATGGATTCGAGGTGTTGCGCGATGGCAAGCGTGTCCGCGTCGGTCTGCGCCGTGCGCGTGTCAGGAAGTTTCAGCGACAGCTCGGTGAGGGCGCGCAACTCGGCGAGCGGCGTGCGGAACTCGTGCGCGACATCGGCGGTGAAGCGGCGTTCGCGCTCGAAGGCGGCTTCGAGTCGAGCGAGGAGTTCGTTCAGTCGCGTGGCGACGGGAAGCAGCTCGGCGGGCAGTCCGTCGGCGGGGAAGCGCGTGTGCAGGGAGTGGGAATCAATGCGCGCAGCCAGCTCTGCGAAGGTGTCGAGTGGTTGCAATTCGCGGCGCAACGCCGGCGGCACCAGGCACGCGATGGCCGCGAGCAACGCGACGCCGGTGGCTCCGAAGACGAGCTGGAGCGTGGCGAGCGTGCGGTCGAGCGACTCGCGGTTGAGGGCGACGATGAGCAGAAGCGGCTCGCGTGGCGACGCGCTGGCGGAGTCGGCGGAACGCGGCGTGAAGGACACGGCGAGCGCGCGGGCGTCGAGGTCGCCGGGCAGTTCCACTTCGTAGAACTGGGGCGTGGTCAGCGGGCCGGTGGGACGGGGCAGCGAGGCTTCTCCCAGCGAGCGCGAGCGCAGCGGGGACGCGCCGTTGGTGCGCCAGAGTTGAAAACTCGCGAGCGTGGAACCGGCGGCGTAGTCGCGCAAAAGTTCGTCGGC
>JAYTIO010000191.1:0-17897 GCA_043731805.1 Pedosphaera sp.
GCGACCTCTTCCATCTGGACCAACCTCCACGGCCACAACCACCCGAAGCTGAACGCGGCGTTGAAGCGACAGCTCGGGAAGATTGCCCACAGCTCGGCGCTGGGGTTTGCGAACGAACCGGCGAGCTTGCTGGCGGAGAAGCTAGTCGGAATGGCGAATGGCGAATCTCGAATGGCGAATCATGACGGCGCGCGCGCGAAGGCAAATTCGCAATTCGCAATTCGCAGTTCGCAATTCTCGAAGGTTTTCTTCTCCGATGACGGGTCCACCGCGATGGAGGTCGCGCTGAAGCTCGCCTACGAGTTCACGCGGCGCACGCGCGGGCCGCAGACCAAACCGCGCTTTCTCTCGCTGACGGGCGCGTATCACGGCGACACGGTCGGGGCGGTGAGCCTTGGGCACATTGACTTATTCCACAAAGCTTACGGCGGGTTGCTCTTCAAGACGGACCAGGTGATGTCGCCGTATTGCTACCGCTGTCCGTTCAACCGCGCGAAGCCGGAGCGGACGGACGCACGCGAAACGCGGAAGTGCAACTGGGAGTGCGTGGGCAAGGTGGAGTCGAAGTGCGCGGCGGCCCGGAAGCGCGGGAATGACTACGCGGCGTTCGTCTTCGAGCCACGGATGCAGGGCGCGGCGGGGATGATTCCGCAACCCGAGGGCTGGCTGAAGCGCGTGACGGACATCGCGCGCGGCCACAGCGCGCTGCTGGTGGCGGATGAGGTGATGACGGGCTTTGGCCGCACCGGCGGCGGAGCAGGTGAGAAAGTGGGGAAGCGAGAAAGTGAGAGGAGCACACCGGCTCACACTCCCACTTTCTCACCTGCTCATTTTCCCACTCTCACCGCCTCGCACGCCGAGGGCGTGGCCCCCGACCTCCTCGCGCTCGCTAAGGGCCTCACCGGCGGCTACCTGCCGATGGCGGCGACACTGACGACGCAGGCGGTTTTTGATGCGTTCCTCGGGGAATACGAGGAGTTCAAGACCTTCTTCCACGGACACAGTTTCACGGGCAACCAGCTTGGCGCGGCGGCGGGGTTGGCGAGCTTGGAATTGCTGGCGGGCCAGGCGTCGGTCAAGGCGCGGGCGCGGCTGGAGGAGGATTTGCGACGCGAGCTGAAGTCGCTCTGGTCGCTGCCCAACGTCGGCGATGTGCGGCAGGTGGGCTTGGTGGCGGGCGTCGAGCTGGTGCGCGATTGGCGGACACGGGAGCCCTTCGCGCTGGGCGAGCGCGCGGGCATCCGCGTGTGCGAGGCGATGGCGAAGCGCGGCGTGCTGACGCGGCCCATCGGCAGCGTGGTGGTGCTGATGCCGCCTTACTGCACGACGGCGGCGCAGGTGCGGCGGATGGTCAGCGCGCTGCACGAGGCGGTGGAGGAAGTGCTCGGAGCGCGGACGCCCACGTCCGCAGCCGTTGCCCGATGAAACGGGGACGTAGGCGTCCGCGCTCCTTCATTGCGGATACCGCACCATGTTCGTGAACTTGTGCGGGCCGAAGCCGAACGCTGCGTAGAACGCCTGCGCGTCCTGGGTGAAGAGGTCGATGCGACAGCCGCAGAGCTCCGGGTGTTCGAGGATGCAGGGGAGCAGCCACTTGCCGAGGCCTTGGCCCCGATGGCCTTCCGCAATCACCACGTCGCAGAGGTAGCCGACCGTCGCGCGGTCAGTCACGACGCGGGCGAAGCCGATTTGTTTCGCGCCCTGGAAGAGGCCGAAGTTCAACGAGTGGCGGAGGCTGCGTGCGATGGTTTCCGGCGAGCGGTCCGCCGCCCAATAGGTGGCGCGGAGGAGGGTGGTGATGACGGCGAGATCGAGTCGCTGGGTTTCGTCAGTGAGGGAGTAACCGCCGTGTTGCCAGTGCATGGCGGGAGCGTAGGCAAGCGGAGGCGGGGGCGGGAGACGAAAGTAGGAGCGCGGGTGGTTTCGTTCATCGGGCGGAGGTAGGTCGCCGGCCACCTGCCCCAAGCCTGCCGACCCTTCCGCTACGGCTCTTACTGGGGGCGGCCGCTCGGACCACCACACGCCCGGTGCCAGCCGGAACCTCAAGGACGCAATGGAGGCATGGGCCACGCACTGTCCCTCGCGTCTCACCCGTTTGGAGTATGGGTGGTGCCTTCCCTGCCTGATAGGATGTCAGGCTTGAACAGATGCCAAAGTTTGCAAACTTGGGTCGCCCCCGGCCAGCCGGGAGCCGAGCCGACACCCGCGCCCATCACCGACCCTGTCAGCCCTTGCTTGTGCCCCCACCGTTAGCCTTTCGCAGCTCCACCACTACCCTATGAAAACCTCATTCCCCCACGGCCGCTGGTTCACCCTCACGCTGGGCAGCCTCCTCCTGCTGCCGGGCCTCCCAGTGCAGGCAGGGCTGGCCACCGCCGTGGGCAACAACCTCTACGGGCAGGCCACCGCGCCGGTCGCGCTGACCAATGCCGTCAGCGCCACCGCCGGCCGCGACTTCAGCCTCGCCCTGAACGCCGATGGCACCGTCACCGGCTGGGGACTCAACGGCGAAGGCCGCTCCACGCCGCCGGCCAATCTCACCAACGTCGCGGCCCTCTCCGCCGGCATCTACCACACCCTCGCGCTCAAGACCGATGGCACCGTCACGGGCTGGGGGTTTAATGGGAACGACCTCCTCGCCGTGCCCGCCGATCTCACCAACGTGCTGGCCATCGCCGCTGGCGGCTACCACAGCCTGGCCGTGCGGCGGGATGGCACCGTGGTGGGCTGGGGCTTTCGTGGCAATGGCCGCGCCACCGCGCCCGCCACCCTCACGGATGTCATCGCCATTGATGCGGGCCGCGATCACAGCGTGGCGTTGAAGTCCGACGGCACCGTGGTCGCGTGGGGCCTCAACGACCTCGGCCAGACCGATGTCCCCGCCGGGCTGACCCAAGTCATCGCCCTTGCCGCCGGGGAGAACCACACGCTCGCGCTCCGGCAGGACGGCACCGTGGTGGCCTGGGGCCAGAACGCCAGTGGGGAAAGCACCGTGCCCGCCGGCCTTACCAACGTGACGGCCATCGCCGCCGGTGGGCAACACAGCCTCGCACTGCGCAGCGACGGCACGGTGCTGGGCTGGGGCGACAACACCTACGGCCAGTTGAATCTCACCGGCTCCGACTTCCGGGCCATCGCGGCGGGCGGCAGCCACAGCCTCGCGGTGCGCGGCAGCGGGCCGGTCATCACCACCCACCCGCGCAGCCAGACGGTGCTGGCGGGCGCGGCGGTCACGTTCAGCACGGCGGCGGTGGGCGCGGACTTGAGCTGGCAATGGCTCTTCAACGGCCAACCGCTCCTCAGCGCCACGAACGCGACGCTGACCTTCGCCATCGCCACGCGGGCCAACGCCGGCCTCTACGCCGTGCAGGTGAGCAACGCGTCCGGCAGCGAGCGCAGCGCCAATGCGGCGCTCATCGTGCGCGGGTTGCAACAGCTCGCCGCCCCGCTGGCGTTGGGCAACGGCGCGCTGCGGCTGACCTTCGGCGATCAGCACGGCGACGCCCTCAGCGCGCCCAACGCCTTGCGCTACGGCCTGGAAGTCTCGGCTGACTTGGTGACGTGGACGCCGCTGAACCTCCCGCTGCTGCTGGTGAATGGGCGCCTGCAACTGGACGACCCGGACGCGGGCAGTTTCCCGCGCCGCTTCTACCGGGTGATGGAACGCTAGACACATGGAACGCGCGTCCACATCCCGTCGGCCGACTTCCGGCCAGTCAGCGCCACCGCCTGCCAACCCGCGCGGCCGGCGCTCCGCCCTCGCCATGAACCTCCCACAGATTCAAGGAGGCCACAGGTTGGGATTTTGCATCTGCGGTCGCCTTGATCTGGGGGGAATGTTCTGGGGTTCATCGTCCCAATGCGCGGTTTTCGGACCGCGGTGGCTACCCATGAACCGGGTGGTAGGGCGGGGTGTCCGCACCCCGCCGTCGGCCCCCAACCCCACGGAACTTCGGCGGCGCGCTGAGGACAGCGCGCCCTACCCAGCCCTACCCGGCGCGCACCGGCTCTCCTCCCCTTTTGCCTCTCACCTTTTTCCTTTTGCCTTCCCCAAACCCGCTCCCCTTGCCTTCCCCAAACCAGCTCCCCCTTTACCCTATGACTAAGACCCCCTGGCCCCAACGCCTGTCCTCTCTCACCCGCACCGTCCTGCTCCTCGCCTCGCTCGCGGGGGCGGTGGCCTCCGCCGCGAGCGCTCCGCAGCCCGGCACGCTCTGGGCGTGGGGTAACAACGGGTCTGGCCAGTTGGGCGATGGCACGGGCACGGATCGCTGGAGCCCGGTCCAGAGCGGGTCGGAGATCACGTGGCAGTCCGTGTCGGCGGGAGGCGTTCACACCGTGGCGGTGCGGACCGACGGCACGCTCTGGGCGTGGGGTTACAACGGGAAAGGCCAGTTGGGCGATGGCACGACCAAGGATCGCACCAGCCCGGTCCAGATCGGGTCGGCGACCTCGTGGCAGTCCGTGGCAGCGGGAGGTTATCACACCGTGGCGGTGCGGACCAACGGCACGCTCTGGGCGTGGGGTTACAACTGGGCTGGCCAGTTGGGCGATGGCACGACCACGGATCGCACCAGCCCGGTCCAGATCGGGGCGGCGACCTCGTGGAAGTCCGTGGCGGCGGGATCCCAGCACACCGTGGCGGTGCAAGTCCCCGCCCCCGAAATTAACGTCACCGGCAACAGTGTGAGCATCCTCGATGGGGCCAGCACGCCCAGCGCGACGGACCACACGGACTTCGGCAGCGCCCTGGTGACCGGCGGCACGGTGGTGCGCACCTTCACCATCACCAACAGCGGCCCGGGGAGCCTGACCCTGTCTGGCACGCCCAAGGTGGCCGTGAGCGGCACCCACGCGGCGGACTTCACGGTGACGACGTTGCCCACTTCGCCCGTGGCCGCCAGCGGGAGCACGACCTTCCAAGTCACCTTCGACCCCAGCGCCACCGGCACGCGCACGGCCACGCTGACCATCGCCAACAACGACAGCGACGAGAGCATCTACGACTTCGCCATCCAAGGCACGGGCGTGAACAACGCCCCGACGGACATCAGCCTGTCCAGTGCCCGGGTGCAGGCTGCCGCCGCCGTCAACACGACCCTCGGCACCTTCACCGCCACGGATGCGGATGCGGGGGACACGGCCACCTTCACCCTGGTGTCGGGCACCGGCAGCACGGACAACGGGAAGTTCAGCATCACCGGGGGCAACACGTTGAAAGTGGCCGTCTCCCCGGTGCTGGCCGACTCCACCTACGCCATCCGCGTGCGCGCGACGGATGGGGCTGGGGCGACCTTCGAGAAGCCGTTCACGATCCTGGTGATGGCCGTGGTGATCGACGCCGGGGATTACCTCATCGCGGACCGGGGGCCGCAGCGGAACACCGGCGTCATCCTCGTGGTGACCAAGACCGGCGCCCAGCGCATCCTCTCGACGCAGCTCAAGGACCCCTACGACCTCGTGGTGGACGCGGCGGGGGATTTGATCGTGGCGGACTATGACTACGACCCGACGGGCTTCGGCGCAGGGCGCGGGTCGAGCCTGTTCAAGATTCACCGGCAGACGGGGGTGCATACGCGGCTGGTCTTCGGCGCACCGCTGGTCACGCCGCTGGGCGTGAAGGTGGAGGCCGACGGCAAGCTGCTGGTGGCGGACGCGGACTACGGCTATGGGCCGGGCGTGACGACGGCGGGCGCAGTCTTCCGCATCGTGCCGGGAGTGAGCACGAACACGCTGAGTTCGCTGGGCAACTTCTACTTCCTGCAAGGCCTGGCGCTCGCACCCAGCGGGGCCATCTACGTGTCCGACTTCGGCGGGGCCGCCCAAACCCATCCCAACCGCATCATCAAGGTGGACCAGACCACGGGCGCGCAGACGGTCATCACCACCGGCGGGCTGACGCATCCCGTGGGCCTGGCGGTGGAGAGTGACGGGAACAGCCTCGTGGTGGTGGACAGCACGGCCAAGAAGCTCATCCGCGTGGCGTTGCCCGGCGGGACGCAGACGCAGGTGTCGGCGGACAGCCAGTTCATCCAGCCCACGCACGTGACCATCGAGGCGGACGGCAACTACCTCGTGACGGACGGCAAGAGCAGCGGCACCGCGGGCGAGCGACGCATCTACCGGGTGAACAAGACCACCCGCGTGGCGACGATTTTGTTTTCGGATGGCTTCTTCCAACAACCCCGTGGCGTGACGCTGGCGCAGTAAACCCTTTTGCCCTCAACCCTATGAAGAAACTCGACAAGCAGACGCTCAAGACCCGGCGGGAGTTCCTGAAGAAGACGGCCAAGCGCGCCGCGCTGCCGGTGCTGGTGGTGTATTCCCTCCAGCAGGCGAAGGCCGACCCGCTGTATGGCGAGTCCCGGCAGGACGAGGTGCTGTAGCCATGAAGGGAGAAAATTATAAGGAGGGCAGGAAGGCATGAGGGACGAAGGCGCTCCGTCGTCCTTCGGGACGAATCGCGCTCGGCTGCGGCGCTCGGCTTCTCCGCTCCTGCCCTCCTGGCCTCCTAATAAATTCCCCGCCCCGCGTCCCGCCTTAATTCCTGCCCGGAATCCTAGATGCCCTCCTCGCCCACGCTCGCCGCCTGCCTGATGGTCCGCAATGAAGCGGACCATTTGCGCCGCTGCCTAGCGAGCGTGGCGGGCGCGGTGGACGCCATCTACGTGACGGACACCGGCTCCACGGATGATTCCGCGGCGGTGGCGCGGTCCTTCGGCGCAACGGTGCGGGAGTTTCCGTGGGGCGATGACTTTGCGGCGGCCCGCAATGCCAGCCTCGCGGGCGTCGCGGAGGATTGGATTCTCACCTTGGATGCGGACGACGCCTTTCCCGTCGGGGAGGCCGTCCGGTTGCGTGGACTGCTCGCCCCGGATGCCTGCGCCGCCACGGTGCGCTACGTCGTCGGCCCCACGCACACCCCATTGCGGACGGTGAAGCTGCTGCGCAACGGCCTGGGCGCGCGCTACGAGGGCCTCATTCACGAGAGCCTTCGCACTTGGCTCGCGGCGCAGCTCGCCGAGGGCTGGCGACGGCAGGACTTGCCCGTGACGCTGGTGCACTGGGGCTACACACCGGAAGCCCGGCCGGGGAAGCTCGCGCGCAATCTGCCCTTGCTCCGTCGGGAATGGGCGCGGCTCAGTAGCCGCCGAGGTGAGGCGGCGGGCGCGTCGGGCCACGACCGAATCCGCCTCCTTACCTCGGCGGCTACGCAGCGCAACGCGGCCCGCTACCACATCGGTGCAGAACTCGGGCTGGCGCTCGCGCACGCGGGCCAATCGGCGGAGGGCGGCGAATTGCTGGGGCAGCTCTTGACCGAGGTCACGGCGGCCGCGCCGGTGCCGGGGGCGGCGGCCTTGAAAATTTTGGCGAGCCTGCTGTGGGTGCTGGGCGAGGCGGGACAGGCCGAGGCCGCGCTGACCGCCGTGCGCCGCGTGGAAGCGCCGCTGGCGGAGGTGCCGGCGTATCAGTTGCACCGGGGCCTGACCGAGCTGGCGGCGGAGAACCATGCCGTGGCGTGCGCTTGGCTGGAGCGGTTCCGCACCGCGTGGACGGCCGACGAACTCGACGTGCCCGTGCCCACTGGCTACCCCGGCGCACGGCTCTGGGACGCGCTGGCGCATTGTCATCTTGGCCAGCGGGATTACGCGGCTGCCGCCGTCTGCCACCAGCGCGGCATCGAGCTGAACCCGGCTGACCGGGAGCTGCCCTTACGCCTGCTGGTGGCGCAACGGCTCATGAGTTTATGAACGATACGGAGTTGGACCCCCAGCGGCTGGCGGTGGGCGAGCAGTTCACCTGGGAGCCGATTCCCGACGGCTGTCTGATCTACGAGGAGCGCACCGGCAAGCTGCTGACGTTGAACCCCGCCGCCGAGGCCGTGCTGGCCCACTGCGACGGCGAACTGACCGGCGCGGAGATTTGCGGTCGGCTGGAAAGCGACTTTGAGATTCCCGCCGCCGAGACGCGCAGTCTGCTGGTGCGGCTTTGCGCGGAGGGCGTCATCGCTCCGGTGGCATGAGCGTGCTCTTCCGCCACGGCAAGCTGGGCATCACCACCACGTTGCGCGTGGATGCGCCCGAACTGGAGGCGCTGGCCGGTGACTTGCACTCCTCCGCCCGCCTCGGGCAGGAGCCGTGTTCGCCGGAGACGCCCGCTGACTTGGTGTGGCAGGCGTCGCCGCACGGGGAGTGGCAAATCCTGCTCCAGGGTGCCGTGTGGCGGGCGGCGGCCTTGAGCGCGACGGACTTGTTCCTGCAAAGCGACGGGCTGCTGGACGACCTCGTCCGCGAGCGGTTGCAGGAGTTTCCGATGTTGCACGCAGGCGGCGTGGTGGACCCCGCCGGTCGCGCGGTCATTCTCTGCGGCGGGTCCGGGTCCGGCAAAACCTCGCTGGTGACCGCGTGCGTGCTGCGGGGCTGGGGCTGGTTGTCCGATGAAAGGCTGTGCTTCCGCCAGCCCGACCCGTTGGTGGCCGAAGGCTTCCGCCGCAACTTCAATCTCAAGGAGCGTTCCTTCGCCGCCTTCCCGGAAACAGCGGGGCTGGCTGGCACACGCGAACTGGTCCGGCCCGGCAGCGGGAAGCGCATCCGGTTCTTCGATGCGGACCAGTTGTCCGGCGGGAAGTTCGCTCCGGTTGGCACCGCCCGCGTCCTCGTGCTGCCCGAATACGTCACCACCGCAGCCACGCCCGTGACGATGCCGGTGAGCGGGCTGGCGCTGGTGGAGCGGCTGATTCCCGAGTTGCGCACGACGCACGCGCGCACCGTGGCGTGGCTGGCCGAGGTGGGGCGGCAACTGCCCGTCTGCACGCTGCACTACGCCCACCCCCGAGCCGCCGCCGCGTGTCTCGAAAAACTACTGGACCGCCTGTGATCGCCCAGGCAGGCAAAGACCATCGCGGCGCGCACGGCTGCCTGCCGACGGCGCGGCAACAACTGCTGGTGCGAGCGGCAGCGGCTCCCGTGGCGGTGGCCCGGCAAGCCTGGCAAACCTGGCGGGAGGGCACCGACCTCGCGGCGGTGGATTCCGCATCGGGGCGTTTGCTGCTCTGGATTTACCACCGGCGAGAGGAACTGGAATTGTCCGCCGCCGATGCCGCCGCGCTGGAGCCGCGCTACCGGCAAACGTGGTTGCGCAATCAAGTGCTGCTCAACCGTTGCGCCGAGGTGGTCGGCCACCTGCAAGCCAGCGGGATTGAGTGCCTGCTGCTCAAAGGCATGGCGTTGCTCACGGACGTGTATGCCGACGAGGGCGGGCGCTACCTGGAGGACTTCGACCTGCTCGTGCGCCCCGAACAGGTGCCCCGCGCCGTCGCCGCGCTGAACACGTTGGGCTGGCACGCGCCGCACCCGGAGGAACTCTCGTTGGAGGCGCGCCACGCCCACGGGTTCTACAACGCCGAGGGTTTGAGCTGCGACCTGCACTGGCACTTGCTCTGGCGGGCGCACGCAGCGGTGAATGAGGCTCCGCTCTGGGCGACGAAACGTCCCCTCCGTGTCCGGGATGAACCCACCTTCACCCTAGCCGCCGAGCACTTGCTGCTGCACCTCTGCGTGCATGGCATGGCGTGGGAAACGGTGCCGCCCATCCGTTGGCTGCTCGACGTGCATCTGCTCCTCCAGCGGCACCCGGTCCAGTGGGAGTTGGTCCTCGCCGAGGCCCGGCGTCGCGGCGTGACGCTGCCGTTGGCGGAGGCCTTGTCGGTTTATGAAACCGTCTTGCCCGGTGAGTTGCCAACCTTCCTGCACGAGCAACTCCGTCTGCTCCCGGCCAGTGAGGAGCAACGGCTGGCCTATGCCCAACTCGTGACCGAGCCGACGCTAAGGGCGGTGCTGCGGGGCTTGATGACCGACTGGAAAGCTGCCCAACGCCGAGGCGAGGTGCCGGTTGGTTGCCGGAGTGCGGTGCGCTTCCTGTGTCTGCGCTGGCGCGTCCCCTCGGCGTGGGCGTTGCCGGGCCAGTTCGTCCGCCGCTTCCGCCGCCGCTGGCGCAGCGTGAACTTCCTCCGGGGAGAGAGACCAATTCGGAATGACATCCGGTGGAACGGCTGGCGGCGCACGCCGCGCGCTGGCTCCCTCTCCCTTCCTCGGAGGAGGGGAGAGGGTTGGGGGTGAGGGGTTACGTGCGTCGGCGTTGGCGGCCCCCCCCTCATCCGGCCTGCGGCCACCTTCTCCCCTCCTCCGAGGAGGGGAGAAGGCGCGCGCCGTGGCTTCCGGTTAGCATGCCGCCCGGTTTCCCCAGCGCCTTGGTGGCAGCTCAAAATCCGGCGCAGAGATTTTCAACCCCGGATAGACGCCGATGGACACTGATGAAACCGAAGGCCAGGCGGGACGCGCTGGCCTACTCGAGGGCCTTCGCCACGGCGAGGGCGAGCTTCTGCCGGTAGTCGGGGCTGGCGAGGTGTTGAGCCTCGTTGCGGTCGGAGAGGTAGCCGCCTTCGATGAGGATGGCGGGGCGTTGCTGGGTTTTCAGCACGGCCATGAAGCGGGCGCGTTGCACGCCGCGGTCGGCCATGCCGACGGATTGAAGCAGGGAGCGGTGGACACGCATGGCGAGGTGCAGGCTTTGGAAGTCCTGCGAGTTGCCGGGCAAGACGACATTCACCGGGTCGGCGTAGTTGCGCGTGAGCGTGGAGGTCATGCCGGCGGGGGTGAGATAATAGGTTTCCAGGCCGGCGGCCCCGGCGGTGGCGGCGTTCAGGTGCAGGCTGATGAAGAGGTCGGCCTGCTGCTGCTCGGCGATGAGGACGCGCTCGGTCAGCTCGACGGTGCGGTCGGTGGTGCGGGTGAGCACGACCTTCCAGCCGCGCGCTTCGAGCAGGGGTTTTAGGCGCATGGCCCAGTCCAGCGTGTAGGTCTTCTCGAAAGAGTTGCCGAGCACGCTCTTGGTGCCGACATCGATGCCGCCGTGGCCGGGGTCCAGCACGATGACCCCGCGCCCGCGCGCGACGGGGCGGTTCACTTGCTGGAGCGGGGCGAGGTTCTTGTCCACGTCGAGGCTGTGGATGAACGGCACCCCGTTGGTGGTGGTGGGCGCGAAGCCGAGGTTGAACTTGTAGCCGTTCCACGTGGCCACGCGCCTGCCGACGGAGAATTGGAACGCGCCGGAGCTGGACTTAACTTGGAAATCCGTCGGCCCCACCCGCACGGGCGCGGGGAAACCCATCTGCGAAGCCCAGGTCTGCAACGGAATCCACAGCGGCCGCGCGGCGGGCTGGCCGGAAAGGAGCGGCGGTGGGGGCTGGGGCACCACGGTCGGCTTCGGCGGCACGAATTGGGGCTGCGGTGGCTGAAAGATGGGCGGCGCTGGCTGCGGCGTGACGAGTCGCGGGGGCGGATAGGTGGGCGGTAGTTGCGTGCGCGGACGACCGGTGGCTCCGGGCGTGAGCCGTGGACCGGTGGCGGAAGTTTTCTTCTCCGGCCCGCCGCAGCCGCAGAGCCCCAGCGCGAGCAGCACGGGTGCGAACGGGAGGAGTCGGAGAGGGGAGCGGACGACAGTGAGGAGGTTCACAAAGCGAGTTAGACGGCTTTTGAACCAGCCAGCGGCGGCGTGCTCACCACAAGTTTCATGGGCGGAGTTTGCGAAGCGGTCCAGTTGAAGGCAACGGGATAATCGGTGGTGGTTCAGTTTGAACTGAACCACGAAGCGCACAAAGGACCCAAAGAGGAAGCCTCGCGAGCCCGGCACCTTCCTTGGACCGCCTTCGTGTCCTGCGTGCCTTCGTGGTTCAAATTGAGCCACCACCGGATAATCGCGCGCCTTGCCGCTCGGCGTCGCCACCGACATATTCGCCGTCCTTGAGAATCGTCATCGCCATCACGGGCGCGAGCGGGTCGCTCTACGCGCAGCGGCTGCTGGACAACCTCGACGCCCGCGCGCACGAGGTCCACGTGGTCCTGAGCAACTACGCGCACGCAGTCATCGCGGAGGAATTGCCCGGCGGGCTGCGGCTCCCGGCAGGCGTGGTGCAGCACGGGCTGAAGAGCATGAACGTCCCCTTCGCGAGCGGCTCGAACCCCTTCGACGCGATGGTGGTCATCCCGTGCAGCATGGGCACGCTGGGGCGCATCGCGCACGGCCTGAGCGACGACGTGCTGCTGCGCGCGGCGGACGTGATGCTCAAGGAGAAGAAGAAGCTCATCCTCGTGCCCCGCGAGACGCCGTTGAGCCTGATTCATCTGAAGAACCTGGAGCTCCTGCTGCTCGCGGGCGCGACCATCCTGCCGGCGAGCCCGTCGTTCTACACGCGGCCGCAGACGGTGGAACAGGTCGTGGACACGGTGGTGGCGCGCGTGCTGGACCATCTGGGTTTGCCACAACAGCTCGTGAAGCGCTGGCAGGAACCGGGGGAGTAGGCAACCCCATGCGGGAATGCCGGTTGATCGCCAGCGCGCGGTAATTTATACGCATAGGCAGCAATTCAATTAGAACCACCCGTGAGCGCCCCGCAACTCTCCGTAATCTTCTTCCTCCAGATGTTCGTCATCCTGGCGGTGTGCCGCTTGGTGGGGATGGCGGCCAAGCGCATCGGCCAGCCGCAGGTAGTCGGCGAGATGATTGCCGGCGTGTTGCTGGGGCCTTCCCTCTTCGGGCTGCTGACCCCTGCCTTGCAAAGGGAATTGTTCCCCGCCGAGTCGCTGAAAGTCCTCTTCGTCGGCGCGCAACTCGGCGTGGGCCTTTACATGTTTCTCGTCGGCGTTGAGTTCAAGCTCGAGCTGTTCCAGAGCCGGGCCAAGAGCGCGGCGGCGGTCTCACTCTCGGGGATGCTGGTGCCCTTCGTGCTGGGCGCAGTGCTCGCGCCGTGGCTGCTGAAGGTGCCCGGGATGTTCGGCGAGCAGGTGCGGCTACACGAAGCGGCGCTATTCATGGGCGCGGCCATCGCCATCACGGCGTTCCCGATGTTGGCGCGCATCATTTACGAACGCGGGCTGACCGGGACTTCCTTGGGCACGCTGGCGCTGGCGGCGGGGGCGATTGACGACGCCGCCGCGTGGTGCGTGCTGGCCGTGGTGCTTGCCAGCTTCGGCGGCGGGGCGATGGGCGCGGTGCTGGCCATTGGTGGGGGAGTCATTTACGCGACGCTGATGTTGACGGTGGGCCGACGGCTATTGGTGAAGCTGGGCGAAGTCGTCGAGCGCGAAGGCCGGCTGACCGAGCGGTGGCTCGCGGTGGTGTTGATGCTCTTTATGCTGGCCGCGTGGGCGATGGACGCGGTGGGCATCCACGCCGTGTTCGGTGGCTTTCTGTTGGGCGTGGTGATGCCGCGCGGCTTGCTGACGAAGGAGCTTCAGCGGCAGTTGGAGCCCTTCGCCGTCGTGTGCCTGCTCCCGATGTTCTTCACCTACTCGGGGCTGAACACCCGCTTGGACATGGTCAACAACCTCGAAATGCTCGGCATCGCCCTCGTCGTGCTGGCCGCCTCGTGCCTCGGCAAGTTCGGCGCCTGCTGGGCGGCGGCGCGCGCGACCGGCGAGGACAACCGCACCGCGTTGGCCGTCGGCGCCCTGATGAACTCCCGCGGGTTGATGGAGCTCATCATCATCAACATCGGCTTGCAAAAGGGCATCATCCAGCCAGCGCTCTTCTCCGTGCTCGCGCTCATGGCCATTGTCACCACGCTCATGGCCTCGCCCATCTTTGAACTGGTCTATGGCCGCCACGCGCGGGCCAAAGGCGAACTCGGCGGAATGGCGAAGGGCGAATGACGAGCGACGAATCCCTCACCGGACGCGTCCGGCCCGGAGGTTCGCCCTTCCCCATTCCACAATCGCCGTTCGCCGTTCTCCCGCCCCACTCTTCCCTTGTCGCCCCGCTGCGCTCACTCTACAAGTCAGCCCAGCATTTCCATCCGAGCCCGTATGAGCGCACATCTTACCGTCAGCTTGATCGATGACCATGCCGACACCCGCGCCCTCTGGCGACGCGTGCTCGCCCGCCAAGCCGACCTCACCGTGCTGAATGTTTTCGCCGACGCCGAATCTGCCCTCGCCCATTTCTCCGCCCTCGCCGGGCAGCCCGACCACCTCCCCCTCGTCATCCTCGTGGACTGGCACCTGGGCGAGGGCCGCATGGACGGCATCGAGTTTATCCGCCAGCTCAAAGCCCTGTTCCCTGGTCTCCGCTGCATCCTCATCACCGCCTACGACCTCGACCACCTCCCCTCCGAGGCCGCCCGATGCGGAGCCGACGGCTTCATCTACAAATCCGAACCCCTCTCCCTGTTGCCCGACCGCATCCGCGCCGCCCATGCCGGACAAAACCCCCTCTCCGACCGCGCCGCCCAGCACCTCTTCCAAACCCTGCGCAACGAAGGCATTGCCGCCAGTGCCGCGCTGGCGAAACTCACCCCCTGCGAACGCGAAGTCCTCCACCTCGTCGGCGAGGGCCGCACCGAGAAAGAAGCCGCCGCCCAACTGAACCGCTCCGTCAACACCCTCCACCACCAGCTCACCAGCGCCTACGCCAAACTCGGCGTCCACAACCGCGCCGAAGCCCAGAACGTTTTGCGGGGGGGGGGCGATCGAACCGGTAAGCCGAACCTGAAGTAATCGCCCCGTTCACTTCAAGTAGCCGCCGAGTTAAGGAGGCGGACGCCACGGCGCACGGACAGCACCGCCTCCTCACCCCGACGGCTGCGAAGTTCAGCGTCCCAATGCCCGGCTACCGGGCCGTGCTAGGGCGACGCTGAACAAAACATTTAACCCGAATTCCGAAATGGAATGGCCGCGAAAGGGCGCAAAGAGCGCAAAGCCAAGCTTCTGGCAAGAAAACGGACCGGGCTGAAAATTCCCCGCCTCGATCCATTCTCAACTCGGCTCCTTTGTGCTCTTTGCGCCCTTTCGTGGCTCAACTTCGGAGCTCGGGTTTAACCACCGAGGCACAGAGGACACAGAGCGGGATTACACCGGCCTTGCCCGGTGAACTCAGTGTCTCGGTGGTTAAATCAGCGCTTCACAAGTAGCCGCCGAGTTAAGGAGGCGGACGCCACGGCGCATGGACAGCTCCGCCTCCTCACCTCGGCGGCTACGAAGTTCAGTGCCAGCCAATGCCGTGGGTGGTTTCCCCGCCCCCTCCCCCTATGGCCTAAACAGGCCATAGACCGTCCGACGATTTTCGATAGAGTAGCGACGTTCCTCATGACGTCCGCCCCGCACAACCCAAACCACCGGCGCCGCCCCACCCTCGCCCGAGCCTCGTCCCCACTGGAGCACGGACGCCCACGTCCGCAGCCGCCCGCTCCCCCGCACCGCACCGATTGCGGACCTAGTCACCCGCGCACCTCCACGCTGCCAACAGCCACCTCCAGCCCGGTTGCCGGCACGCGGACCCTCCCGACGCCTACTTTCAATCTCCAAACGGTCATTTCCAGTATCAAGACGCGCATTTCCTGTATCACGACGCGCATTTCCACCCTTGCCACGGTCATTTCAAATCTCAAAATGGCGACTTTTGCTCATCGCAACCTCAGTTACCTTATCGCGAAGCGCATTTCCCATATCAATACGGTAATTTCCCATCTAACGAAGCTCATTTCCAACTCCAAACTCACCTTCGCAACACCACCAACGCCAATCGCCAGCCCACAATCGTTCCTTTCCATACCCTACTCTACGCGCTGATCACGAAACACGGGCCTCTCCCCACCACCATTCCCACTATCCGCCAGACCCCATCCCCCATCCCCTAAAAAACCATGGCCCAAAACATCGAATTCACCCTCCAACGCGCCGTGGCCACCCGCGCCGTGCAGACTTCCCTCTCCCCCGGCTGGGTTTGGGAAGAGAAAACCCTCGTGCAATGGGACAACGCCATCACCGGCCTCGAAACCCAGATGGAAGCCGAGGCCGACGCCGAGGCCGAGATGATCGCCAAGCGCGGCGAGACCGACGCCGCCATTGACGCCCTCCACTCCACCACCGCCCGTGGCCTCCGCATGGCCAAAAACCGTTACCGCAACGACCCCGCCAAACTCGCCGTCTTCCACAACCTCCGCGCCGACTCCGGCAGCCGTGCGGCCAAGATCCAAGACGCCCTCGAATGGGAAAGCGGCTGGGAAAAGACCGACGCCCTCTGGGCACCCCTGCCCGGCCAGACCCTCGCCGGCTTCAAAACCACCCGCCTCGCCGCCACCACCCTCCTCGAAGCCTTCGTGGGCAAGAAAGCCGCGTGGGAAAGCGCCGACGCTGTGCTCGATGCCCAAGGCCGCGCGCTCAACGCCGACTGCATAGCGTGGTATGAAGCCGCCACCACCATCTTCCCCGAAGGCACTGCGGAAGGCGACATGATCCGCAGCACCGTGCCCACCAGCTACACCGCCCCCAGCAGCCCGCCCACCGCCCGTCTCATCCAGAGCGCCACCGCACAGCCTGGCGGCGCGATCGCCATCACCTACGTCCCCGGCGGCGGCCAAGGAGCCAACAGCGAACGCCTTCGCTGGCAGGTCGTGGGCGTGGACCTCGGCTTCGACCACGACGTGGCCGTGAACCTCGTCGGCCAAACCCTCACCGGCTTCAGCCCCAACCAGACCGTAAAACTCTCCGTCCGCACCGGCAACACAGCGGGGAACACCGATGGACCGGAGATGACGGTGACAATAACTGCCTGACCGGATCAAATGACCGAACGATGCACCAATAGTCGAATGCAAAGATTGCCTCCATGAATCAGCTATCACGTCCGCTCTATTTTCTGGTTATCACCTTGGGCATTCTCGGGGAAAGCGCTTCTGCGACGCTTAAAATAGAGGGGGAAATCCAGTATTGGCACATCAAGGGCACAAGCAACACTCTAACCTCGGCTAGGCAGTTCATTGCTCGGCGGGACATGCCGAATTGGAGCGTTACCACCATGGCTTCTCCGGCTAGCGGAGTTAATGGTAAGAATAGTGCTCTGCCACACACCGTGACATGCGATTCGGAAGTCATCGTCACAATGGAGCATTTTCATGTTGAAGCGATGTTGAAGAACGTGGATCCCAAGCGGCTTCTTGGGCAGGATCCGTTGCAATCAGTGGTGACCAATCGCGCGATTGTGGTCCCTGGAACTGTTCCCCATATGGACGGCATTGGTTTCACCTCAGCCATCTGGCTGCCATATTTTTCCTCGGCAGCGGTAAATTGGAAAGACTTGAAGAGCTACTCTAAAATCTTTTCCATGCGGCAGACGTCCGCCGCCTTGACCAAAAGCCAAATCAAAGCGGAACTTCAAGCAGGCCCGGGGGGGCAGCTACAAGCGCTTGAGTTCTACAGCGTTGGGGAGGTTCAGCAAGTTGGTGCAGACGGGAAAGTGCATAACAGACCGCTGGATGCCGCCTATAAGGACCACTTTGTCGAAGCAAAATACCTTGTGCTTGAATCTACTAACTTTCAAGGCGTGAGCTATCCGGTCGTATCGAGAATTGACTATTTCAAGTCAGTAAAGGACGCCAACGGAAAACCAGATTTTGCGGTTTACGCATATGTCTCCGTGCAGGCCAAATCCTTTGTCTTAGAGCCAGAGCCGGTAATACCGCCCACTAGCAGCCTTGCTCAAAGGACATATGTGCTGGATAACAGAATCAAAAGTGCCAGCGGGAAACCAATTGGATACGTGGCAAACAACCGGATATTCGCCCCGGACTCCAAACAATTCTCAAATGTGTTAAAACTGAATGCCCGGAAAGAAAACGATGCCAAAAAGGCAGTCGGATCAATGTCCGATAGGCGAGGTGTTCTAGCGGTGGTATTCGTCGTGATTTCAGGCGCGGCAATCGCGGTTGTTGCCTGGATAAGTAAATTGCAGAAAACAAAAACAAAACAAAACACCATATGAAAAAAAACCGGAAATTCAATGCTGCACTTGTAGTCTCACTGCTGACTGTTTCGACGGTCATGGCAGCAGTATGTAATCTCGCA
>JAYTIO010000192.1:0-3958 GCA_043731805.1 Pedosphaera sp.
GGCGAGATGGATGCGAAGCTCCTTAGCAGCGATGACCAGTGGATTCTCCTGCGCCTCGACCTCGCCATCCGCGAGGTGAGCGAGGCGCTTACGGGCTACAACTTCGCCACCGCCGTGCAATCCCTCTACCGCTTCTTCTGGAGCGAGTATTGCGACTGGTATGTGGTGGCGAGCAAGGCCGCGTTCTTCGGCGAAGCCGCCGCGCTCAAGGCGAACAAGGTCGCCGTCATTGACTTCGTCCTCTCGCACCTGCTGCGGATGTTTCACCCGCTGCTGCCGTTCATCACCGAAGAGCTGTGGCACGGGATGGGTTACTCGGCGGACATTCCGGAAGATCAGGGTGGCAAGACGATCATGTTCGCCCGTTGGCCCAAGCCGCTCTCCGACGAGGAGAAGGAAGGCTGGGGTCTCGACGACACGGTGGAGACATTTGCGAACGCGAAGTTCGAGCTCGTCACGCAGGGTCGTAACCTCAAGACCCAGTTCAACATTGGGGCGGGGCGGAAGGGTAAGTTCACCCTCAAGCCCGCCGGCAAGCTCGCGCCCGGCGAGGCCGAAGTGCTGCGCCTCCTCCTCAGCGCCGAGTCGCTGGAACTCGATCCCAGCTACGCGCCCAAGAAAGGCACCCCCACCGCGCTCACCAAGCTCGGGGAACTCTACCTGCCGCTGGACGGACTCATTGACGTGGAAGCCGAGCGCACGCGCCTGACGAAGGATTTGGCGAAGATTCAGGCCGAGATTGAGAAGGTGGAGCAGAAGCTCGCCAACCCGACTTTCACGCAGAAAGTCCCGCCCGCCGTGCTGGAAGAACACCGGCAACGACTCGCCGACTGGCAGACGAAGCTGGCGCAGATGAGGTCGGCTATCGAGGCGCTGGGGTAGGGTGTGGATGTCACGTCCGCGTCCGCGTCCGAGCGCCGGAAAGTGGCAGCAAGATGAAGACAAGTCGGAGATATTGCTGACCCAACATTGCTGACTTCGCAGGAGTGGCAACCGTCCACGCGTCACCGCTACCGGACGTAGGCGTGCGTGCTCCGCAAGCAAACGGGCCGACTTGTCGGTCGGCCCGCTTGGAGAGGTTCGGTTGCTTGCGCTGCGGCTACTTCTTCTTGTCGTCCGCCTTCTTGGGCTTCTTCTTCGCGTCTTCCTTCTTGTCCTCTTTCTTTTCGTCGGCCTTGGGCGCGTCGGGTTTCTTCTCGTCCTTCTTGGCGGCGGCTTCGGCCTTCTTGGCCTCCTCAGCTTTCTTGTCCGCCTCGGCCTTGGCGGTGGCGGCGGCGGCGAAGGCTTTCAGGTCGGCGCCGTTGTCAATGCGGGCGGCGGGCAGGGCTTTCTTGAGTTCGGCGACGCCAGCGTCGGTCACCTTCGACTCGAAGAGATAAACGTTCTGTAGTTTCTTCAGTCCGGCGAGCTGCTTGAGCCCGGCGTCCGTGACCTGGGTGCCGACGAGGTTGAGGTATTCGAGGTTCGCGAGAGTCTTCAGCCCGGCAAGGCTGGAGTCCTTCACGGTGGCGTTGGCGAGGTTGAGGCGGCGGAGGTTGGTGAGCTTGCCGAGCTTGGCAAGGTCGACATCGGTGAACTCCACCCCGGCGGCGTTAAGCTCGAGTAGGTTGCTCACGTCCTTGATTTGGTCCCAGACCTTCGCGTCGAATTTCTTGCCGACGACGCGGAGGTTGATGTAGCGCCAGTTGCTGCCTTGGGCGATCTCACGTGCGGCGATGCCGGCCTTCGCAAGCTCGGCGACGGCCTTGGTCTCAGCGGCGGTGGGCTTTGGTCCGGGGCCGAGGTCGGCCTCCTTGCTGCCGCCCGCAGCGGCTCCGGTGGCGGTGAGCTTCAGGCCCGTCGGCCAGTCCGCGCCGGCGTCAATCCACGCCTTGATGAGGTCGGTGGTGGTCTTGGAGAGCGGTTCGCCCTTGGGCGGCATGACGTCGTCGTGGCCTTTGGGCAGCGTAATGGCCTTGTAGATGCGACTCTCGGCGGCCTTGCCGGGGACGATGCCCGTGAGGCCGCTGTCGCCGCCCTTGAAGGCGGGGTCCTTGCTGTCGAGGCGCAACTTGCCTTTCTGCTTCTCGGGGCCGTGGCACTCGATGCAGTTTTTGGAGAAGATGGGACCGATGTCCTTGGCGAAGTCCGGCTTGGGGGCGGCGAAGGAAGTCGCGGCGCTCAGGGCGGCGAGGGCGAGAAGTGACGTGGTCAGTTTCATGTGTGGGGCGATTTCAGCGGAGGTTCGGACGGAAAGCAAGCGCGCGGGATTCTAGCGAACTGGCCGGCACGGGCTGCCGGCAATCTTGCCGCGCTATGGTTTCAGAGTCAGCGTCACCTGCCGCACATCCATCACGCTCTGTCCGGGGATGGCCAGCGCGCGCAGCGTGAGCAGGCCGCGCCCTTGCTCCAGCCGCAACGTGCCGAGGGAGAGCGGGCGGAACTCCTTCATCTGCGACTCGGCGGGCGGGCGGGGGATGGTGTCTTGGTTCGTGTAGAGCGGCGGGTTCCACACGGGCGTGATCGGGCCGGTGAGCTTGCTGCCGTTGAAGCTGAGTTCAATCGTCGCCCCGGCCTCGGCGGCGGTGTAGAGGAGGGTCACCTCGTAGTGGCCCGTCGTGTTCACGGCGATGTCCCAAGTGATTTTGTCCTCGGTGGTTTTCCAGTTCACGAAGTAGGAGGAGTTCGGCGCGGCGGCGCTGCGCTTGATGCTGCCGTGAGCCACGCCGTCGCGCGCGGGCAACGGGGTGACGGGGAACTCACGGTAGCCGACGGGGTAGGGACGTTCGTCGGGCGCGAGGCCGCCGCCCTTACTCTTGCCCTTCGCGTTGGGCGCAGGCGGCGCGCCCTGGCCCAGCACGTCCTTGCGCCAGTCGGCGACGGCGGCGGCGAACTTCGCGGCCACGGCTGGTTGCTCCGCCGCAAGGTTCTTAGTCTGGCCGGGGTCGGCGACCATGTCGAAGAGCGCGCCGGTGTTGTCGAAGCGAAACTGCTGCGAGCGCGCGCTGACGTTGCCGCTCTGGTGGGAAAAGATAGTGCGGTCGGGCCAGAACACCGACTGGTTCAGCAGGAACGGGGAAAGGTCGCGGCCGTCGAGCGCCTTGTCCCCGACGCGCTTCACGCCGGCCAGTGCCGTGAGCGTGGGCAGCAGGTCAATCGCGCCGGTGATCTCTTTCACCACGGTGCCGGGTTGGATGCCACCGCCCGGCCAGCGGAGGAAGCAAGTTGAGCGCAGGCCGCCTTCGTCGGTGGAACCTTTGCGGCCCTTCAGGCCGCCGTTCCAACGCCACGAGTTGGGGCCGTTGTCGGAGAAGTAGAGGACGATGGTGTTGGTCGCGAGGTTGAGGGCGTCGAGGCGCTTGAGCACGCGGCCGACGTTCCAATCAAGGTTCTCGACCATCGCCAGCGCGCAGCGGGTTTGGTCCAGATCCTCCGGGTCACCGGGCCGAGCGCGGAGCCGGATGGGGTCGTTCTTGAAGTGCTGCCAGAACGAGTCCGGCACGGCCCAGGGCGAGTGCGGGGTGTTGTAGGGCACGTAGCAGAAGAAGGGCTTGGCCTGGTGCTGCTCGATGAAGGCGAGTGCTTTGTCGGTGAGGTCGTCGGAGATGTAGCCCTTGCCGCGCACGGGTTGGCCGTTGAGCTCCAGGGGCGGGTCGAAGTATTCGCCCCAGTGGCCGGAGGTGAAGCCGTAGTAGGTGTCGAAGCCACGGGCGTCCGGGTGATACGGCCACTGGCTGCCGTTGTGCCATTTGCCGAACGCGCCGGTTGCGTAGCCGGTGGCCTTGAAAGCGTCGGCGAGGGTTTTCTCATCGAGGTTCAACCGCTCCAGGCCCGTCGAGACGCCGCGCACGCCGCCGCGCGGATGGTAACGTCCGGTGAGGAACTCGGCGCGGGTCGGGGCGCAGACGGAGCAGACGTAGAAGCGATCCAGCGACGCGCCCGCGCGCCCGAGGGCGTCAATGTTTGGGGTGCGGAGGTT
>JAYTIO010000193.1:0-2939 GCA_043731805.1 Pedosphaera sp.
CTTGGCCACGTTTTCGTCCTGCACGAGCAGGCCCGCCATGACCGAGGTTGTGGGCAGGTTGCCCCGGTCCCAGCCCGTGTGTTTGAACCGTTCCCAGGCTTCGAGCAGCAGCTTCTCCGAGAAACTGCTGTCCTGGGTGGGGCACGCCTTCAGTTGGGCGACCAACGGAAGCAGTGCGCCGGATGAGGTCGAGGTCTTCACAGGATGACCCTTTCAAAGATGTCCGTGGACACCTTGTCGCAGAGCGTCGTCCAATCCGCCGCCGCGATGGGCAGAGTCGTGAACGCCTCATTCGCCGGTTGGAAGCGGAAGCACTGCTGCGACCGCTCGACGGTCCGCATCAGGTCGGCGTTCCACTTGGACTTGCGGAACTGCTCCAGGCTCGCCGCGACGCACGCGGCACCCGAGGCGTAACGGTCGTCGAAGTTGCCGGTGCAGATGAGGCAGTCGTCATGCAGGTTGGGCAGCGGCAGGCGGTAACCCCGGTCGTCCCGGTCGCAGGCGAAGAGCCAGTTGCCGCCAACGCGGACACACTCATTGGCGAACTCGGTGCGAACCACGAAGGCCAGGCGCACTTGCTCGGGCGCGTGCCAGACCAGCGGCAGTTCGAGGTCGGTGGCCGATGCGAACGCCGGCACGAGCACGCCGTTGATAAGCCTGAACCGGGCGTGCAGCGGGATGCGGTCGATGGCCACGGTCCAGAGCGTGTCCTTCAGACCGACGCTGGCATGCACGAGGCCCCAGTCGGGGAGCGAGAGGACATTGCGCAGCTTGCGCGTCACACTCTCAGTTAAGGCGTCCAACACGGCCGGGCCGGTGGCGAGATCGCGTTCGCGGACGACCCGCTCGGTGAGCGTGCCGTTTTCGCGGAGGATGATTTCGGTGGTTTCCATGGTGATAAGCGGAAAGCCCGCCCCCGGTGACGGAGGCGGGCTTTCGCATGGGGGTCCGAGTTCTACGCCTTGGTGTTGGCGGCGGTTTCGAGGCGCACGGTGGCGCCGGCCGGGATGACGGTGGCGCGATCCTGCTCGATGCCGTCCACGAGCGCCTTGGTGCGGTCGCCGAAGCCCAGCGCCGCCTTGAACGAGTCGCTGTCCTGGAGGTCGCCGAACGTGAAGTCGGCCGCGACCTGCTTGGTGATGCTGTCCACGCCGTATTTGACTGTGATGTTTTTCATGGATTTCTGTCGTTTGGGGTTTGCGGTTGCTGCGAGGTGAGTCTCATCAGTGTGCGCGTGACGCACAGACGCCCCGGTGGCGTTTCGACTTGGGCCGGCAGGTCAGTGGGCCGGAACTGGTTGGAACCGCAGGGTCAGCTTGCCGGGCCGGGCGTGGTGGACGACGACCCGGTGGCCGGGCTTGAAGCCGGCGCGGTCGAGCCAGCCGCCGCCCAGCCGGATGCGGGGTTTGATGTTCTGCGCGGCGAAGTCGCCGACGGCTTCAATCTTGAGGGTGCGTGGGTTCATGGTTGGTTGAGAGTTGTGGGCTGAGGGTTGAGAGGACCAATGGAAGCCACGGAGGAAGACCTCCTATCTGTGTTTCATCCGTGTCCATCTGTGGCTAGAACTCCCGGTCGGTGGACTCGACTTCAATCTCGTCGCGGTGCGCGAAGAGTTGTGCGCCGAGGCCGAAGGGTTCGCGCTGCAAGGTGCGGTTGATGAGGTCCACGGCCTGCCGGGCTTGCTGCTCGGTGGAACCGTGGGTGATTTGTCCGGCATCGAACTGAAGGTCAAGCCGGCGGATGGTGATGGCTTTCATGGAGGGGTGACTGTGACGCGCCGACAGGGCGCGGGTTCGACCGCGTCATCCTCGGCATGACGGCCGCAGTGGATGCAGTGGCGGGTCTGCGGACTGAACCGGTGCACCTCGCCGATGAGTTCGGCGAGCGTGGTGTCGGGTGAATGTTCGTCGGCCGGGCCTTGAACAAACACCCGGTCGTTGGACGAACCGTTCTCCCAGCAGGGAGTGGCGTCCACGCTGGCGAACCGGTCGTCGCGCAGCGCCTTCCTGATCTGGCGCAACGCGGCGCGTTCACTGCTGGCCTCGACGACAAAGTCCGCGAAGCACGCGATGTCGTGGGCGTAGGAACAGAGGAACTTGGGCATTTGTGAAGTTGAGAGTTGAGGGTTGAGAGTTGAGAGGACCGAGTCAGGGCGCGTTGTCGCGCAGCCACTGGCTCGTGCTCATGGTTTTGATTTCCTGGGCGGTGATGAGGGCCGCGCCGCCGCCGTAGGCGTCGGTGCGCGGCTTGCTGCAATCGTGCGACCACTCGAAGGTCACTTGACCTGCCGGGTCGAACTTCTGGAGCAGGTGCTGTAGGAAGGCGCAGGCGGCGTTGATGCCGCCGTTGCTGGAGTGCAGCCACAGGCCCGGGTGCTCCTCCACGACGTCGGCTTCGGCCTCGAAGCACCAGTTTTCGGCATGCTCAAGCAGCTCGGCGGGGAAGTCCGCATCGGCTTCATCGCCCTGGTTGAGGCGGCTGCCGTCGCCGGCGAGGTTGAGTGCGTAGGTCTGCGCTGCCACATCGGGCAGGTGGATTTGGAGACTGAAGTTGGTGAAGTAATCGGCCATGGGTGAGTTGAGAGTTGATGGCTGAGAGTTGAGAGAGGAAGGCAGGAACACAGGAACGGATTTCCCATTCGATGCTTCCTGCCTTCCTGCTTTCCTGATTCAGCTTTTCGGATTCAAGCCGCGAGCTGGAACTTGCGCTGGCCCAGCGAGCCGAACCGCTGCACGAGTTCGCTCGCGTCCTGCGTTGCCAGTGACCGCGCCTCGGCCCCGAGCCGGGACAGTCCGGCCACGAGCCGTTGCCGGGCGGTGGCCGAGTCCCGGTATTCCTCCGCCGTGCGCGTGAGCAGCTCCGTGCGGACCGTGGCGAGCTGCCGGGCCATCTCGGTGTCATTGGCGAAGTTCATCTGCTGGAACTGGTCAATGAACCGC
>JAYTIO010000194.1:0-3910 GCA_043731805.1 Pedosphaera sp.
ACCGTCCTCCAGTTCGAATACGAGGGTTACTACATCAACCTCCTCGACACCCCCGGCCACAAGGACTTCTCCGAGGACACCTACCGCGTCCTCACCGCCGTGGATTCCGTGGTCATGGTCATTGATGCCGCTAAGGGCATCGAGCCGCAGACGCGCAAGCTCTTCGAGGTCTGCCGCCAGCGCGGCGTGCCCATCTTCACCTTCATGAACAAGTGCGACCGGCCCATGCGCGACCCGCTGATGCTGCTCGATGAACTGGAGAAAGTCCTCGGCATCGGCGCGTTCCCGGTGAACTGGCCCATCGGCACCGGCTTCGAGTTCAAGGGCGTCTATGACCGGCGCGCGAAGCAATTCCATCTCTTCGAGCGCACCGTCGGCGGAGCTTACCGTGCGCCCGTGGAAGTCGGTGGCCTCGACGACCCCGCCATCCGTGGGCGGCTCGACCCCGTGACCTTCGCGAAGACCGTCGAGGAAATCGAGATGCTCGACCTCGCTGGCGAAGAGTTCGACGAGGAGTCCGTCCTCGCCGGCCTGACCACGCCGGTCTTCTTCGGCAGCGGCGTCAACAACTTCGGCGTCCAGCTCCTGCTCGACGGCTTCCTCCAGCACGCCCCCGCGCCCAAGTCCCGCGTCATGGCCGGCCTGTCCATCGCGCCCGAGCACCCGGCCTTCTCCGGCTTCATCTTCAAGATTCAGGCGAACATGGACCCGCGCCATCGTGACCGCATCGCCTTCCTGCGCGTGTGCTCCGGCAAGTTCCAGCGCGACATGGTCGTGAGCCACTCGCGCACCGGCAAGAAGGTCCGCCTCTCCAGCTCGCACAAACTCCTCGGCAACGAGCGCGAGACCGTGAACGAAGCCTACCCCGGCGACGTCATCGGCCTCGTCGGGCACGACGGCTTCGGCATTGGCGACACGCTCACGACGGACCCGACGATTCTCTACCGCGAGATCCCCCGCTTCACGCCTGAGGCCTTCTCGTTCCTGCACAACCCGAACACGGCGAAGTTCAAACAGTTCCGGCAGGGCCTCGACCAGTTGCTTCAGGAAGGCGTCATCCAGGCGCTGACCCTCCGGCACTCCGGGAGCAAGGTCCCGCTCCTCGCCGCCGTCGGCCCGCTGCAATTCGAGGTCGTGCAGTTCCGGCTGGAGAACGAATACGGCGCCACCTCGCGGCTGGAGACCACCCCGTGGTCCGTAGTGCGCTGGCTGCCGGCCTCCATGACGGACGAGCAGCTCGATGCTCTCTCGCTGCCGACGGGCGCGAAGGTGGGCTACGACATGGGGAACAACCCGGTGGTCCTCTTCTCGAACGAGTGGTCCGCGAACTACTTCACCACGCCCAACCCCGGCGTGACGCTCTCCAGCCTGCCGGTGGGCCTGTCGGGGATGTGAGTAGCACAAATTCTGGCTCGCTTCGAGCGGACTTGCCTCATAGTAAATCCGGCCACACGACATGAATCGAATTCTCCTTTGCATCTCAATCACCGTTTTGCTCTTCGTCGGCTGCCGGAAACGGAAGCCCCTCACCTCAGACTCTCCGCCGAACGAGGCCGCTGCTGGTGCCAATGCCGCGCCTGCCGAGCAGAACCGCGCTGCGGGGAATGAAAAAGCACCACCGTCTGTCCCGACTCTGAAAGGGATCTCACCCAATTCCGACCATCCGATGGCCAGAGCATTGGCGGGAAATGATCCGCAGGCTCATCTGAGGGTGTTAAACGAATTGGTGATGGTGTTCGACCAATCTCAAGGGAAGCCGCCAACGAACCCCGAGGATTTTGTCAAAGCGGGCCTGCTTTCGAAGCTTCCAGCCGCGCCGCCGGGAATGAAGTTCATCTACAATCCCACCAAGCGACTCGTCGAACTGGCTCCTGCGCGCTGAGTGGTTTCAGGTGAGTCATTCCCCCCAAGGAAAGTTCCTAAGCTTTCAACCGCCCGCCTTCAACCCGTTGGCTAGGGGACAGAACCTGTGTCCCACATCGCTCGCGGATCTAAGCGACCTATTCTTACCCCAGTCACGGGGTCTTGAAATCCCATCTTGCTCACAGGCATAGCCTCTGCGTGGCCATCCACAAGCAGCGCGTTGCAGCGACCATTCCACCGGTTGACGAGGCGGGCAGGGTCCAGGCCTTCCCAATAGTTGGTATTTGACGGCGTGCGCCATAGGTAGCGCCCGGCACGCGGGTCCACGGCCTGCCACTCGTCGGGCTTCACGGTGGGGCTATAGGGTTGTTGGATGGTGGCTGCGTCGCCGTAGATGATGGTCTGGGAAGGTTCGAGGACCGCCACCTCGCGGATACAGCTGCCGTTCACCGGGATGTAAAGTCCTAGGTCGGGATGGTTCATGCCGATGCCCAGCTTGTTGCCAGCCGTCAAGGGAGGCGTTCGCCCATCACCGGCGGAGATGCCGGGCGTCTCGAAGACTTTGTAGGCCTTGATGTAGGGAAAGATGAAATCCGTCCAGTAGGACCGACCGATGGTATCAGGCGCCACGGCGTTGGTCGACATGATAGGGTCGTGGTTGACTCTAACCCCATCCATCTGGAGCGGCGTTATACGGTCGTCCTGATCACCGCTGTAAAGCGCCGAGCCAAAGGCAATTTGGCGCGCGTTGTTCATCACCTTGGTTGCTTGCGCCTTGCTCTTCGCCTTCGCCAGCGCCGGCAGCAACATCCCGGCGAGGATGGCGATGATCGCGATGACGACGAGGAGTTCGATGAGCGTGAAGGCGGCGCGCGGCGGAGATTTGATTGGTTGCATAATTGACTCGGGCTGCGAGTTGGATGCGCCTCTCTGACCGTTTAGTCAACCAAGGGCTTTGGACAATTCAGCCCCGCTGGTTCGAGCGGGTGAGTCCGTTCGCGTGGCGCGCGACCGGTCCCTGGTCGCAGCGCGTGCGCCCGCCAAGCAGCGGTTCGGAAAGCCCCAACTCGCTGGCGAAGGCGGAGTTGCTGCGGGCGGGGACCGCCCGCGCTCCGGCGCGATGGTGCCGGAAATCTGCTTGGCAACCCGCCGCGTCTCTGGCACAGAAGCCCCCACCAATCAGCCAGTCGAAACCGACCCAACCAACCACCAAACCACCACCAAAGGATTCTCGTATGTCATGGTATTACGCCGTCGGGCAGGAACAGAAAGGGCCGATCACGGAAGCGCAGTTACAGGCGCTCGCCAAGGACGGGGCCATCACCGGCGAGACGCTCGTCTGGCGCGAGGGCTTGGCGGACTGGCAACCGTATCGCGCGGTGAGCGGCGGCGCGGCGGCTCCCGCTCCCGCGATCGGGGCGGCGGCCCCGACGGGAGGCATGCTCTGCGCCGAGTGCGGCAAGGGCTTCGCGCCCGATGAAGTCGTGCGCTTCGGCGACCGCTACGTCTGCGCCGCGTGCAAGCCGACCTTCGTCCAGCGGATGGCGGAAGGCGTCGTGCTCACCGGCGCGCTGAACTTCGCCAGCGTCGGCACCCGCTTCGGCGCGAAGATTCTCGACAGCTTGATCCTCTGGGTGGTCAACACCGGCATCACCATCGCCCTGGGCATGGCGATGGGCATGGCGGCGCAGAAGGATGGGGCCGCCGCCGCGATCTTCCTCGGGGTCACCGTTTTGATCCAAATGACCGTCAACGTCATTTACGGCACGTTCTTCCTCGGTCGCTTCGGCGCGACGCCCGGCAAGATGGCCTGCAAGATCAAGGTCGTTCGGGCCGACGGCTCGCCCCTGACCTACGGCCGCGCGTGCGGCCGCGTCTTCGCCGAGATCCTCAGCGGCGTGACCTGCTCCATCGGCTACATCATGGCGGCCTTCGACGAGGAGAAGCGCTCGCTCCACGACCGCATCTGCGACACGCGCGTGATCCAGAAGGGCTAACCTGAAGCGGGCATGACTCCCCAGCCGGTCAGTTGCGCGCAGTGCCGGAC
>JAYTIO010000195.1:0-3217 GCA_043731805.1 Pedosphaera sp.
CTGCGGTGGCTTGGGGAGCGTGAGGCTGTAGCCTTTGCCGGCTTGGAGCGGGATGCTCAAACCCAGTTCGCGCGCCAGCAACGGCGACCACGAGCCGCCCGCGATGACGACCTCGTCCGCGACGAAATCGCCGCGCGCCGTGCGAACGCCGGTGAGGCGGGAGGCTTGCTGCGCGAAGCCGGTCACGTCGGTGTTCCACTTGAAACGAACGCCAGCGGCCTCGCACTGCGCCTGAAGCGCGGCCATGAAGCGGCCTGGCGTGAGATGCGCGTCCTTCGGGAAGAACACCGCGCCCGCCACGTCCATCGTGACGGCCGGGTCCAGCTCGGCGGCCTGCTTTGCGTCGAGGACTTGAGCGGGGACGCCGAGTTGGTTGGCGCGCTCGGCGAACTTAGCTTCGTCGTCCAGCCCGCGCTGGGTCTTGCAGAGCATGAGCAGGCCGCTCGTGGTCAGGCCGAAGTCGTTGCCGGGCAGAGCGGCGAGTTCCTCGAAGCACGCGCGGCTGGCGAAGTTCAAATCGCGCAGCAAGGGCGCGGCACGGTTCACGCGGGCAGATGTGGATGCTTGCCAGAACTTGAAGGCCCAATCGAACAGGTCGAAGTCCAGCCGGGGCTTGATGTAGAAGGGCGACTCCGGGTTCCACATCCACTTGAGCCCCAGCGCGACCATGCCGGGCGCGGCGAGCGGCACGAAGTGGCTCGGCACAATCATCCCCGCGTTGCCGAACGAGCAGCCATCGCGCCTCTCCGGCCCGCGCTCCAGCACCGTGACTCGGTGCCCGCGCTGCGCGCAGTAGTAAGCCGTGCAAAGCCCGACGACGCCGGAGCCGATGATGAGGACTGATTTTTCTTTAGCCACAGATGAAACACAGATGTAACAGAGATGAGGGATGGAAAGATGACACGCAGTATCTGTGTTTCATCTGTGGCTCAACGAATGCCCCAGCAGAACGGGTCATTGTCGTTCAGCAGCAGCGTGGCTTCGCTGTTCACGGAGGCGGTGCCGGTGACGATGGGGGCGATTTCGCCTTTCGCGCGGTCGAGCCAGCGGAAGCTGCCGGTAAACTTCGTGCCGAGGATGCTTTCCTGAATCCAGTCTGCGCCCTCCGCGAGTTTTCCGTCGGCAGCGAGGCAGGCGAGCTTCGCGCTGGTGCCGGTGCCGCAGGGGGAGCGGTCGTAGGCCTTGCCGGGACAGAGAACGAAGTTGCGCGAGTGGCCGCCGGACTGCGGCGGGCCGAAGAGTTCGACGTGGTCCACTTCGGGGAAACCCTGTGTGTTCACCGCTTGCCGGATGCGCCAGCTCGCGTCGGTGAGTTGCTCGACGTTCTTCAGGTCGAGTGACAAGCCGTGGTTCTCAACGAGGAAGAACCAGTTGCCGCCCCATGCCAGGTCGCCGGAAAATTTGCCGAGGCCGGGCACATCCACGGTCGCGGCCTTCACCTTCCGGTAGCTCGGCACGTTCGCCACCGAGACGGAGCCGTCCGGGTGCAAGGTAGCGGTCACGACGCCCACGCAGGTCTCAATGCGGTGCTCGCCGCGGCCGATGCGGCCCAAGTGCGCAAGCGTGACGACAAGGCCGATGGTCCCGTGGCCGCACATGGCGAGCACGCCGACGTTGTTGAAGAAGAGGACGCCGGTGACGCACGACTTGTCCGCCGGCGGGCAGAGCAACGCGCCCACGAGCACGTCGGAGCCGCGCGGCTCGTTGACGACGGCGGAGCGGAAGCGGTCGTGCTGCTCACGGAAGACGATGAGCTGGTCTGCGACGCTGCCGCCACCGAGGTCCGGTCCGCCGCTGATGACGATGCGCGTGGGCTCGCCGCCGGTGTGGGAGTCAATGACTTGGATGCGCTTCATTTGCGCTTGGGGAACTTCGGCCGGTTCGCCAATGACTTGCGGATGATGGCCAGCACCTGCTTCCGCTCGTCGCCCGCGATGGGCAGGCGCGGGGCGCGGACCCACTCGGTGCCGAGGCCGGTCTCCTGTTCGCAGAGCTTGATGTATTGCACGAAGTGGACGTGTGTATCGAGCTTGAGGAGCGGCTGGAACCAACGGTAGAGAGAGAGCGCCTCGTCCCACTTGCCCGCGCGCGTGAGCTCCCAGAGGCGCTGGTTCTCGGCAGGGAACGCGATGCCCGTGCCCGCCACCCAGCCGTCAATGCCGAGGATGCTTGCCTCCAGCACGAGGTCGTCCACGCCGGTGAAGACGGCGTAGCGCCCGCCGACGGCGTTGTGCAGCTCGGTGATGCGGCGCGTGTCGCCGGAGCTTTCCTTGATGGCGACGAACTTCGGCTCGTCCGCCAGCTCGGCGAAGAGCGCGGGCGTGATGTCGTTCGCGTAGCTCAGGGGATTGTTATAAATCATGATGGGCAAGCCGCCGCCCTTCGCCACCGCACGCAGGTAAGTCATGCTCTCGCGCGGGTCGCCCTTGTAACTCATCGGCGGCATGAGCATCACGCCGACCGCTCCGAGCTGCTCCACGTCCCGCACATAGCGGATGGCGGCACCCGTGCTCGATTCCGCCACGCCGCTCACCACCGGCACGCGGCCGCGCGCCGTCTCCACGGCGCAGCGCACCACGGCGCGCTTCTCGTCTGGGTCGAGGGTTTGGTTTTCGCCGAGCGAGCCGCAGACGATGAGGCCGTTGACGCCGCTCTCGATGAGCACTTCGAAGTGCCGCGCCGTGGCGGGCAGGTCGAGGGATTGGTCCTTCTTGAGTTGAGTTGTGCAGGCCGGGAAGACGCCGTTCCAGTTCAGTTTCATGGCGTTCATACTGAAAGGCTTGTTGGGGGCAGGTAAATGGGAATCTGCAATCCCGTGCGGTCACCACGGCGCGGCTCCGGGTCAACACCCGTCGGCTTGCAGCAGCACGGCGTGTAGCCCTTCCTCCTCCGTCGCCGCGTGGACGCAGCGCTCGAACTCCGCCCGCGGCAGCCGGCGGCTGAAGAAGCGCGTGTGGCAGGTGAGATGTTCCGCCTCGGCGGCCCCGCAGCGGCGTAACTCCTCCAGCCCGCGAATCATCGCCTGAATCCCTTCGGCTTTGTCACCTTGCATGAAGACCAGTTGCCCGCGCATCGCCACGCCGAGGCCGTGGGCGCGGTGGTCCACGAGTTCCTCAGCCAGCGGAAGCAGCTCATCGTAAAGCGCGAAGGCGCGAGTGACCTACCCCTCGAAGCGGGCGAGCTGCGCCATCTGGAAGAGCACACGCGCGCGGTCGTG
>JAYTIO010000196.1:0-1896 GCA_043731805.1 Pedosphaera sp.
CGCATCGTCGTCACCCGCACGCGCGAGCAGGCGAGCGAACTCGCGCACCAACTCACGGAACTCGGCGCGGACGTGCTGGAGATTCCCACCCTCAAAATCATCGCGCCGAAGCGGCAGGAACTCGTCGCCGAGATGATGGGCGGGCTGGGCAGTTACCAGTGGATGGTCTTCACCAGCCCGAACGGCGTCACGAGCTTCTTCGACTACTTCTTCAAGGCCTACGACGACCTCCGCTCCATCGGCGGCGTGCGCATCGCGGCGGTCGGGCCAGCGACGGCGGCGAAGCTGAAAGAGCTTCACCTCTCCGTGGACGCAATGCCGGACAAATACGTGGCCAAGGACATCAGCAAGGCCATCGCGGCGAAGGATGACTTGGAGAATCTCCGTGTCCTCCTGCTGCGCGCCGAGGTCGCGAACCTCGAACTCCCCAAGCTCCTCGAAGAGCAAGGCGCCATCGTGGACGACGTGGCCGTCTATCAAACCGTGCCCGAGACGGAGGACTTGAATGGCGCCGCTGCCCGCCTGCTGGAGGAGGGGGCGGACTGGCTGACCTTCGCGAGCAGCTCGGCCGTCGAGAACTTCCACGCACGCTTCCCGCTGCCGGCGTTGCTGAAACAGTTCCCCGCGCTCAAGACCGCGAGCATCGGCCCGGAGACCACCAAGGCTCTTGTCGCGCTCGGTCTCAAGCCGACAGTCGAGGCGAAGCAGCACACGATTGACGGCTTGGTGAAGGCGGTTCAGTCCTGAGCCAGACCGCACCTCAAGGTCAAGACCCGCAGGACGACTACCCTCACTCCAACGCCGAAATTTCTCGTTGAATCCCGCCGCGCTCCCACCCCTTATTGAGCACGCGACTGTCAGCCCTGATCCAACGTGAAACCCACCGACCTCCGCGGCATCCTCCAATACATCCCGCGCTTCCGCGAGAAGACCTTCGTCATCGCCGTGGATGGCGCGGTCGTGACGGATGAGAACTTCGCCAACCTCCTGCTCGATGTCGCGGTGTTGCGCTCGCTGAACATCCGCGTCGTCCTCGTCCACGGCGCGGCGGCGCAAATCCAGGCGCTCGGGGTCGAGCGTGGCATCACGCCCTCGAACCTCGATGGCACCGGCATCACGGACGCTCCGACGCTCCAGCTTTCCCTCACCGCCGCGAACCGCCTCACGCACGAGATTCTCGAAGGCCTCTCCACCAACGACCTGCGCGCCGCCAGCCCGAACGCCGTCATCGCTTCGCCGCTGGGCATCTTGCAGGGCGTGGACCATCTCTTCACTGGCAAGGTCGAGCGCGTGGACACCGAGCTGCTCCAGACGCTGCTCGCCGCCGGCATCACGCCGGTGATTCCGCCGCTGGGTTTCGACGGCGATGGCAAGACCTACCGCGTCACGTCGGACACCATCGCGCTCGCCATCGCCACCGCGCTCAAGGCGGTGAAAATCATCTTCATCACCACCACCGACGGCTTGTTCCATCAGGGCAAGCTGCTCAAGCAAGTGCTCGCCGCCGACCTGCGCACCTTGATTGAGCGCAAGGAACTTTCCCCCGAGGACACCGCCCGCGCCCGCGCCGCCGCCGCCGCTTGTCTGCAAGGCATTCCCCGCGTCCACCTCATCAACGGCCGCACCGACGAATCGCTCCTGGCTGAAGTCTTCTCCAACGAAGGCGTCGGCACGCTCATCTACGCCGACGAGTTCCAGCAAATCCGCCCCGCGCAAAAGAAGGACATCCGCGCCCTCGTGCGGCTGACGAAGAACTCCGTCCTCAGCGAGGAACTGATGAAGCGCACGCGTGGCACCATCGAGAAGCAGCTCGGCGACTACTACGTCTTTGAAATTGACCGCAACCCGGTGGCCTGCGTCGCGCTGCATGTCTATCCCGAGGCGAACAAGGGCGAG
>JAYTIO010000197.1:0-2234 GCA_043731805.1 Pedosphaera sp.
GGGCACCTTCCAAATTCGACGCGCGTGGAAGTTCGCAAAGGCGGAACGCCTTCGCCAACGCGCTGAAAGCGCGCGCTACCCGGAACCCCGCCATCCCGCGCGCCGCGCCGGGCGGGTGGGAAATAACCCGGAATAACTCTCGACACCCGGCGGGCGGGCCTCTGTTTGTGCGCCGTTCTGTTCCTCCCGTCAGGCGTGAAGCTGCTTCCGCGCTTCATGGGTTGGCCTCTTGGTAGCGCAGCGCCATTCGGTGCCGGTCGCTTATTCCCCCCATCCCATCCGCCCCATGAAAAAAGACACGCACTCTCTCGCCCCGTGGGCGGAAGGGAGTTGCGCGCGTCCAGCATCGGCTGAGGAGATGACCGCGGCCTGCGCGCACGGAGCGTCGGAGCGTCTATTCATGCGGTAGCGGCGCGGGGAAAAGCGAGGCGAAACTCCGGGTGCGTGGGAAGCGGGTTGGGCGGCGTGCCCGGCCCTGGGCGGAGCGGCAGGCCTCGGGTAGGGTGGGCGTCCCGCCCGCCGCATTCCGCGTCCCGCGAAATACATCCGAACACCGCGAGACGTTCGTTCGCCGTGGGACGTTCGCCGGGTGCTGCGCGGGACGCGTAGCACGGCAGGCGGGATGCCCACCATACCCGAGACACGCCGTCCGGCTATCGCCCGCTTGGGAGCCACCCCACCGCGCACCTGAGCCTGTGAGCCGCCGCTGACCGCGCGATTTTCCCAAACACTTTCCCGAGCTGTGGCGATGGCGGCGCGGGGATCAAACAACAACAAGCATCGCCTATGAGTCCGCAGTGAAATCAACAGAAAACAAAGCTATGAAACCAACGATCCAAATGAAACCCATCATCTACACCAGTATCCTCGCACTCTTCTGTGCCGCGACCACGGCCCAAGCGAACCTGATCGGTAATCCCGGCTTCGAGACGCCTACGCTGTTAGGCTTTAGCACCGTGCTCAGCAATTTCGTCGCCGATCAGGGCATATGGGGCGCTGAAGCGGCGACCATTACGCTTGCCACCGGCGGTGTCATCCCACCCGAGGGTACGCACATGCTCAGCGAGACAGGAAACCCATCCACCTATCAAACCGCTCAAGTCACTGATGTCAGCTCGTATGCAGGTCTCATCAGCGCCGGCGGGGCGACGGTCAACCTAAGCGCGCTATTCAATACGCCAAGCGGGGTGTCCTCGGCTGGTGCGGGCGTGATCGTAACTTTCTTGAGTGGGACCGACTTCAATGCCGACCAGATCAGTACCATTAGCCACAGCCTCACGCTCGATGGTGACTTTACCACATGGCAACAGAACTCTGTCAGCGGTGCCATCCCCGTCAACACGACTTGGATCGTATCCCAGGTGACTTACAACGCTGCATCGCTGGGGAGTAATCCCGGCTTCGTCGATGCGGCTGACCTCACCGTCGTCCCCGAGCCCACCTCCGCCGCGCTGCTGCTCGGCTCCGGAGCGATGCTCCTGCTGCGTCGGCGTCGTGCCTCGGCCCAATAGCCGAAGACCGTGAAAGAAGCCGGATGCGGGGCTCGCCCCCATATCCTGCCGCCCCAAATCCCACCGCCTCCCCGGCCCCCCGCCGCGGAGGCGGTTTTGGCTTTGCGCCCCGGCACTGGCGGCTGCGCGACGGGCGGAGGAGTATGCGCCGGCCTTTACCGCGAGATGTCGGACTGGCTGAGAATCTTGAACTGCTGGCCTTCGAGGACGGCGGTGGCGCATTCGTTGTCCTCGACGTGGAGGGCGAGGGCGGTGCGGCCGCGGGGGCGGGTGAGTAGGGCGTAGCTGCCGAAGATATTGCACTCGGCGGCGAGGAGGGCGGCGAGCAGGCGGCCGAGTTCGGCGGCGCCTTCCTTGAGTTCCACGACCACGAGTTCGCAGATGGAAAAGGGGATGGCGTGCTCGATGAACATTTGCTGCACGCTCTCGGGATCGCTGACGACGATGCGCACGATGGCCGTGTCCGCGGAGTCCTGCACGCTGATGGCGAGGACATGGATGTGGCGTTCGTTGAGCACGCGCACGACATCAAGGAGCGTGCCGACGCGGTTCGGGAGGAAGATGGAGAACTGGGTGACGCGCTGGCCGCCGAGTTTTTCGGTCGTTTGCGGGGAGTCGAACGGCATCGGTTTAGCGGTAGCTGTAGATGAGGCAGAAGGCGGCGGGCTTGCCCTCGGCGACTTCGATTTTGAGGTAGTAGGGGCCGCTGGCCGTGGGGGCGAA
>JAYTIO010000198.1:0-3602 GCA_043731805.1 Pedosphaera sp.
CTCGGAGTTGAGGAGTAGGTTCTTTCCGTCGGAGACGATGCGCGGGGGCGTGGTGTCCTCACGGAGGAGCAGCTTGTTCAGCAGGCGTGGGCCAAGCGGGCCGGGGTTGGAGCGGTAGCCGCGCGAGAGGATGGCCACCTTGCGCCCGGCGTCGGTCAACTCGCGCGCGAACTTCTCGACGACCGGCGTCTTGCCCGTGCCGCCGACGGTCACATTGCCGACGGCGATGACCTGCACGCCGAGCGTGGCGTCGCGGAGGATGCGGACGTTGTAGAGAAAGAGGCGGAGCTTCACGAGCACCGTGAAGACCTTCGAGAGGCCGAGCAGCGTGGTGCGCAGGAGCGCGGCGCGCTTGCCCTTGCGCTGCTCGAAGATGACTTCGAGCACGAAGGTTTCGGTGGTTTCCGTCCAGTTGCGGATGGCTTCGCGCATGAGGCGCGGAGTTTGCCCACGCGGGGCGGGCAGGGCAAGGGAGGGGAAGTGATTAGTGCTTAGTAATTAGTCAGGCTTCGGTGAGCCGAGAGCGTCCCTAAGCTCGGACTAATTACTAATCACTGATTACTCTCCCATCGACCGTGACCAGTGAAAGCCCGTGCTGTCGCACCAGCTTCTCCATCACATCCTGTTCCAGCAGCAGCGTGCGGCCGGACTCGAAGGCCAGCACGCGGACGCCGCTGGCGGCGCAGACTTCGAGTGTCTGCGGGCCGACGCAGGGGATGTCGAAGCGCAGGTCGTGCTGCTCCTTGGCGACTTTCACGGCGACGGCTCCGCCGCTCTTGCCGGCAAGTTCGCCACCGCGAGCGAGCGCCTTGTCCGTGCCCTCGAAGCCCTCGACGGCGAGCACGGTGCCGCCCTTGACCACGGCGGTCTGGCCGATCTCGAGCCGGGAAATTTCCTTCGCGATGCGGAAGCCGAACAGCACATCCGCCGACTCGTCGTCGCTCAACTTTTTGCCCAGTGCGAAGCCCGGCCCGGCCATGAGCGGTTGCAGCCACGGCATGGCGGAGATGAGTTCCACGCCGTCCTTCTTCAGTTCGTCCGCGATGCCACCGAAGAGAGTGTGGGCGTTCTTTTCCTTGAGCCGCAGGAGCAACGCGACGGCGCGCAGGTCGGGGCGGAGGTCGAAGAGGTTCTTGGGCGCGATCTGGCCAGCCATGACGCAGTGCTTCACCCCGCGCTCGGTGAAGGCGGCGATCATCTTCCCGAGCTGGCCCACGCGCAGCCAGACGAGGTCGTCCACGAGCTTGGCGAGCGCGGGGTCGGTCTCGCCCTCGAAGGCGACGGCGAGGAGGCGCGTGACACCCATCGCGCGCGCCTGACGGGCGAGGAGGAAGGGCAGCGTGCGGTTGCCGGCGATGAGGCCGAGCGTGTGGATGGCGGCGGACACGAGCGGGAGCGTAGCGGGCGGGCGGGCGGTTGTCAGGGAGGGAAACAGGCGGAGCAGGATTAAGATTAGGATTAAGATTACGAGCCGGAGGAAGGCAGCCGGACCTCGGCTCTTGTTTGAAATCCTGATCCCAATCCTGCTCCTGGGTTCGCCTTGCCGCTCGACAGTCCGCCTTTCCACCCCTATCAAATCGCCACCATGAACGCTGCCTTCCGCTCCATCCTCCGCCTGTCGCTGCTGGGCCTGCTCGCTCTCAGCGCCCACGCCGCCGCGCCCGCGAAGCCTCCCACCATCGTGCTCATCAGCGGCGAGTTCGAGTATCAGTCCGCCGAGACACTACCGCTGCTGAAGACGCGACTTGAAGCCAAGCTCGGCGCGAAGTGCATCTACCTCCAACGCAAGCCGGGGACGAACGTGCATGATATTCCAGGCCTCGAAGCGCTCGACACCGCCGACCTCGCCATTCTCTTCATCCGCCGCATGACGCTGCCGGAGGATCAGCTCGCGCACTTCAAACGCTACGCTGCGTCTGGTCGCCCCATCATCGGCCTGCGCACGGCGAGCCACGCGTTCGAGAACTGGAAGGAGTGGGACCACGAGGTGCTCGGCGGCAACTACCAGAACCATCACAACAACAAGCTCGCGACGACGATTCGCATCGCGCCCGAGGCGGCGGAAAACCCTCTGCTGGCGGGCGTGGCGAAGGAGTTTGCCACGCCTGGCTCGCTCTATCGGAACACGCCGCTCGCTGCGGAGGCCAAGGTGCTGCTGATGGGTTCGGTCGAGGGCAAGCCTGCCGAGCCGGTCGCGTGGACGCACAGCTTCAAGGGCACGCCCGTCTTCTACACCTCCCTCGGGCACCCGAAGGATTTTGAAATCGAGTCGTTCAACCGTCTGCTCCTCAACGCCGTCCAGTGGGCGCTCGCCCAGCCGGTGGCCAAGGCGGGAGTTTCCCCCGCAGCCGAACCGATCAGTTCCCGCCGTGTGGGCGTGGCGGAGTTCGAGCAGCTCTGGCTGACGAAGCAGCACACCGTCCTCGACGTGCGGACGGCGGACGAGTTCAAGGCCGGCCACCTCCCCGGCGCGGTGAACTTCGACGTGCTGGACGAGGGCTTCGAGCAGCAGGTGGCCGCGCTGGACAAGGCCAAGACCTACCTCGTCCACTGCGCCGCCGGCAGCCGCAGCGCGAACGCGGCAGGGCAGATGAAGAAACTCGGCTTCAGGTCGGTGGTGGACTTGGCCCCGGGCTTCAACGGCTGGAAGGCGGCGGCCAAGCCGGTGGAGAAGTGAACCGCAATGGAGCGCGGCCTGCGCGGCGAGGGCTGAAAGTGCTTCAGCCAAGTAACGCGGGCTGGCAGCCCCCGTTCCTACCTACTCCGAGCTGGCGTATTTCTGGATGAGCAGGTGGCTGCGCGCCGCCGTGAGTTCCATGATGAATTGGTCGTAGCTCTGATAGCGGTCGTCCGGATTCTTCGCCATCGCGCAGCAGATGGCCTCGTTGGTCTTCTCCTGAATGTCCGGCAACTCCTCGATGGGCGGCTTGAGCGGCTGCTCGACGTGCGCCATTGCGACATCGTTGACCGTCGGGGCCTCGAACGGGACATGGCCGGTGAGCGCGTGGTAGAGCGTGCCCGCCAAGGAATACATATCTGACCGGAAGTCCTCCGTGTGCAGCGAGATGCGCTCCGGCGCGATGTAATACGGCGTGCCGAAGACCCCCGCGTCCGGGTCGCGTCCGCCCTCGGAGCTTTGCGCGAGGCCGAAGTCCACAAGCTTGGGCTCCGGCGGCTCGTCGTTGTTGAAAAGGATGTTGCCCGGCTTGATGTCGAGGTGCAGCAGTCCGTGGCGGTTCGCACAGTCGAGGGCGGAGGCGATCTTGATGCCCACGTCGAGCACGAGCAGTTCATCCACGCGGCCATTATCCTCGATGCGGCCGTCGAACGTGCCGTTGTCCGCGAGTTCCATGACGAGGTATTTCTGTCCCTCCGTTTCGTCGAACGCGTAGATGTGGATGATGTTCGAGTGGTTCAGCCCGGCACAGGCGCGGGCCTCGCGCTTGAAGGCCTCGACCTGCAGGGGGTCCACGGCGATCTCGGGCTTCATCAGCTTCACCGCCACCTGCCGGTTGAGGTTCAGGTCGTAGGAGCGGAAGACCGTGCCCATGCCGCCGGAGGCGATGACCCCGCGCAGCTCGAACTGCCGCAGTTTCACGGTG
>JAYTIO010000199.1:0-9327 GCA_043731805.1 Pedosphaera sp.
CCGCGCACGCCAGGGCGCAGCCGCACCCGTCAGCTAATCGCAGCCGCAAACTTCACCCGCGTCGGCTTCCTCCAATGGATTTGCCGGTTGGATACGAAGGACTGGGGCGGCCCGCATCTGCGCCACAGCAACCGCAGCAATGTGGGTTTCCTCGATGGCCATGTGGAGACGATCCCTTCCGAAGGCTGGTATTACTCGAACACGCCGTGGACGGACCCGGCGGTGGGCGGGCCGTGACGGCCCGGCTTTCCGTCCGGTTCCCTGCGGTTACTTCTTCCCGAGCAGTTCGACGGCTTTGGTCTGCACGGCATGCCAACGGCGTTCCCAGTCATCCCAGTGGGCGGTCCACGCCGCGCCGGTGAGCTGCTTGCGCGCCTTTGGGAGCAGTGCGGCCAGCGTGTCGAGGTCATGGGGGAGGGGCTTCTTTTCCTTCCACGCCAGCCAGGTTTCCAGGAGGACGAGGTGGTTCTCGGGGAAGTCCGGGGCCAGCTCGACGGCGCGCAGCAGATGGGTGCGAACCTTGGATTTGCTGCCAACGCTGAGGGGCCAGCCGGGGGCGTCGCGGTAGAGCAAACCGAGGCAGCGGTCGGGCCCGGCGTGGTCGAGGCGGGGATTCATGCCGCTGGCGAGTTGCAGGCCGTGTTCCAGCTCTTTGACGAGGCCAAGGGCTTCGAGCCACTTGGTGCGGGCGAGCTGCCCGAGGTTCAGTGCGAGGTAGTAGTGGCCCTCGGGCACGGTCGGCGCGCGGAGGGTCAAGGCCCGGCAGATGGCAATGCCTTCATTCGCGAGGGCTTTCCGGCTCTCCGCTTCCACGGCGAATTCACCCCGCCAGAAGCACGCCTCGCCGAGCGCCCAGGCCGCCGGGACGCTGTTGGTGTCGGCTTGGAAGCGCTTGCGGGCGGCGATGAGTTTGATTTGCGCGGACTCGGCGAACTTGGCCGAGAAGGTGGGCATGGGGATGTCGGCGGGCGGCTTGGGCGGCGGCGCGGCGGCCGCGCGGGCTGGCAGCACCAGCAGGAGGGCCGCGAGCAGGAGGCCGGGCGGCAGGCGCAGGACGGCGCGCCAGCCGCAGTTTGCGGTGGCGGAATTAGGCGTTGCGCTGACGTTGCCCGGCTCCATATATTGCTGCGATGCGTTTTAGTTGGAAACGGCCCCTGTTGGCAATCCTTCCCGTGCTCGCGCTCGGGGCGGTCGGCTGTAGTGGCATTCGCGCATCCCAGTCCATATCGCCGGCGACGTTCCTGTTGCCGGGGTTCATCCACGCGCCGACGCAGACGACGCCCGCCGAACGCCTCGACGTTTCCCGCCCGCCGGTGCCACAAGTTGCTTCAGTTCAGTAATCCTATGCGCTTTCCCCTCGCGCTGACGGTCAAAATCGCCCGTCACATCATCAAGCACAAAGTCATCAAGCGGACGCCCAAGTTCGCCATGGTGCTCCAGCTTGAGCCGCTCCACACCTGCAACCTCACCTGCACTGGCTGCGGGCGCATCCGCGAGTATTCCACTTCGATCAAGGACATGGTGCCCCTGGAGCAGTGCCTCGCCGCCGCGCAGGATTGCGACGCGCCGATGGTGTCCATCTGCGGTGGCGAGCCGCTGATTTACCCGAAGATCGAGGAGCTGGTCGCCGGGCTGCGCGAGCAAAAGCGCATCATTTACATCTGCACGAACGCCACGTTCATGCGGAAGAAGATGCGGGACTACATGGCCACCGTCTTCACGCCGGAGCTGGAGCCGAAGCTCCAGCAACTCGTCGCCGAGAAGCTCATCACCGAAAAGGAAGTCGAGGCCATTCGCACCGCCGATGCCGCTGCGAAGGCGAAGGTCGTCATCAAGCCCAGCAAGTGGATGTATTGGAATGTCCATGTGGACGGGCTGGAGTTCACGCACGACCTCATCGTCGAGCGCGAGGGCGTCTTCAAGGAATGCGTCGCGGCCATCAAGATGGCGAAGATTCTCGGCTATCAGACGGCTACCAACACGACCGTTTACAAGGAGACCGACATGCAGGAAGTCGAGGACATGTTCAAGTTCCTCTCCTCGCTCGATGTGGACGGCCATACGATTTCACCCGGCTACGATTACGACGCCGCCAAGAAGGACATGGTCAAGCGCCTCGGCCGCGACCCGAAGGAGTTCTTCCTCACGCGCGACATGACGCGGAAGAAGTTCGCGAAGATCGAGGCCTGGGGCAAGGCGTTCACCATCTTCGGCACGCCGGTCTATCAGGAGTTCCTCGCCGGCAAACGCGAGCTGACCTGCACCGCGTGGGCCATCCCGACCTACAATGTGAAGGGCTGGAAAGCGCCGTGCTACCTGATGACCGACGGCCATTATCCGACCTACGGCGAGATGCTCGGCACGGTGAAGTGGGAGACCTACGGCGTGGTGAACGGCGTCGCGCGCGACTCGCGCTGCGAGCACTGCATGGTCCACTGCGGCTACGATCCGAGCGGCGCGTTGAGCAACAAGCCGCGCGACACGTGGATTAACATGAAATACAACTTCGGCGCGAAGCCGAAGCCGTTTCCCGCCAGCGCCGACCTCGAGAAGCGCGCCTTCAACGGCGTGACCATCGGCAAGGGGCACCTCGCCGAGGCCAAGGCCGCCATCAATCCCGCTGCCGGCGCACGTGGTGGCTTCACTCGTAAGGAAGAGGAGCACACGCACGCCCCTGTGGCCACCGGCGGCGGTTGCAGCACCGGCGACACCTCCCAGCGCGACGACCTGCTCGCGAAGATTAAGGCGAACGGCACGGTGACGACGAAGGCGGAGTAACGCCTTCACCAACCAAACGATTGCAGAGCTAGATCCCATGAGTGCATTGTTTTTGTCTCCTCCCTCCTTCGACGGCTTTGACGGCGGCGCCGGCGCGCGCTACCAGGCCACGCGCGAGGTCACCAGCTACTGGTATCCCACCTGGCTCGCGCAACCCGCCGCGCTCGTGCCCGGCAGCCGGCTCCTCGACTGCCCGCCGCACCACATTGACATGGCCAAGTGCCTCGCCATCGCCAAGGACTTCGACCACGTCATCATCAACACCAGCACACCCTCGCTGAAGAACGACTGCAAAGTCGCCGAGGCCATCAAGCAGCAGCGGCCCGCCACCAAGATTGGCTTCGTCGGCGCGCACGCCATGGTGCTGCCCACCGAGACGCTCAAAGCCTCTTGGGCCATTGACTGGGTTGCGCGCAAGGAGTTCGACTTCACCTGCAAGGAAGTCGCCGAAGGCCGCGACCTCGCGACCGTGAAGGGCGTTTCCTACAAGGACAGCGAAGGGAAGATTAAGCACAACCCCGAGCGCGAGATGATTACCGACATGGACTCGCTCCCGTGGGTGGCCGACGTTTACAAGCGCGACCTCGAGATTGAGAAGTATTTCATCGGCTACCTCCAGCATCCCTACGTCTCGATGTATACGGGGCGCGGCTGCCCGGCCCAATGCACCTTCTGCCTCTGGCCGCAGACCATCGGCGGGCACAAGTATCGCGTCCGCAGCGCGCAGAACGTCGCCGACGAGATGGCTTACATGAAGAAGATCTTCCCGCAGGTGCGTGAGTTCTTCTTCGATGACGACACCTTCACCGCCAACCTCCCGCGCGCCCGCGAAATCGCGAAGAAGCTCGGCCCGCTCGGCGTGGACTGGTCGTGTAACAGCCGCGCGAACCTCGACTACGACACGATAAAGAGCCTCAAGGACAATGGCCTCCGCCTCTTCCTCGTCGGCTACGAGAGCGGCAACGACGACACTCTCACGCGCATCAAGAAAGGCGTCACCACGAACGAGATGCGCCGCTTCACCAAGGACTGCCACAAGGCCGGCGTGGTCATTCACGGCACCTTCATCCTCGGTCTACCCGTCGAGACCAAGGAGACCATCGAGCAGACCATCAACTTCGCGAAGGAGCTGGACGTCTTCAGCCTCCAGGTTTCCCTCGCCGCGCCGTATCCCGGCACTGAGCTGTTCGAGCAGGCCAAGATGAACGGCTGGTTCGTGAAGAAGGACAAGACCGACCTCGTGGAAGGCGACGGTCTTCAGCAGTCCACGCTCGAATACCCCGGCCTCTCGAAGGAACAAATCTTCGAGGACGTGGAGCGCTTCTACCGCGCCTACTACCTGCGCCCGAAACCGATTCTCCGCATCATCAAGACGATGCTTGAGGACAAGGACGTCTGCGTCCGCCGCCTGCGCGAAGGCTACGAATTCTTCAAGAGCATGGCCGCTCGCCGCAGCGACCTCGCGGCGGCGAAGGCGGCAGCCTGACGAACCGCCCCCCGTCGTTGGACAGCGCGTCCCGCGTGTCCTCCTGACTTCCAAACTCCGATCAAGCGGCTGGCGACGCCAGCATGTGGTCGTCGGCAAAGTCACTTGCTCGCTACAGGCGGCGGGCCGGTGCGCACGCAGCGGAAGCCGGTGTGGTTCAAGCCGGTGTCGGGCGAGGTCTTCATGCGCATCGCGGGCCGGTAGCCCCAGCAGTAGGCCTCGGTGCAGAGATAGGAGCCGCCGCGCGTGATGCGCTTCCAGACGCCGGGTTCGTTTGGGTCGTGGCTCTCCTGCGGGCCTTGCGGGTTTTGCTTCGGACTCTTCGCGTAGTAGTCCGGCATATACCAGTCGGCGGTCCATTCCCACACGTTGCCGGCCATGTCGTAGAGGCCGTAGCCGTTGGGGGCGAATTTGCCGACGGGGGCCTGGAGCTTGAAGCCGTCCTGCAACGTGTTGCCGTTCGGGAAGCTGCCTTGCCAGATGTTCGCGAGCCATTTGCCGTCGGGAGTTTTTTCGTTGCCCCAAGTGTAGGTGAGCTTCGCCTGGCCGCCGCGCGCGGCAAACTCCCACTCGGCCTCGGTGGGCAGGCGCTTGCCGGCCCACTTGGCATAGGCCATCGCGTCGAACCACGCGACCTGCACCACAGGATGCTGCTCCCGACCCTTGAGGTCGGAGGCGGGGCCTTCAGGGTGCCGCCAGTTCGCGCCGGGGACGTAGCTCCACCAGGCCATGTGGTTGTTCAGCGGCACTTCGCCGGGCGGCGGCGTGAAGACGATGGAGCCGGGCACGAGGGCCTCGGGCGGCGCGTCAGGGAAATCCTCCTGCTTGGGTTTGCGCTCGGCGATGGTCACGTAGCCGGTGGCCTTCACGAACCTCTCGAACTCCGCGTTGGTGAGTTCGTAGGTGTCCATCCAGAAGCCGTCCACGGTGACTTCGTGAATGGGTTTCTCGTCGGGTTGGCCTTCTTCGGAACCCATCTGAAACGTGCCGCCGGGAATCCACTTCATCCGGTTGGTCCACGAGGGGTCGTCCGGGTTCGCGGCGGAGGCGGGCGCGACGGGAGGCGTGTGGCCCAGGCCCTTGGGCGCGTCGTAGCGGCGGGCGTAATCCTTGGCCCCCTTCTTCTCCAGGAACGGCGAGACGAAGGCCACGAGCGCGAGGACGATGACGAGGGCGAGGATGAACTTCCACGGGCTGACGTGGTGCGGATTCGGGGCGGGCGGCGGGTTCATGTTGAATGCAAGCTGGACGTGAGAATGTGAGTTTTAACGGCGGTGTGCCAAGGGAATCCGTCTCCAAGCCGCTGTAGGAGACGACGTGAGGAGGCTCTGACTGACTGCCGGGGAGAAGTGAGACTCGTCACGTCGTCTCCTACTTGGGGTTGTGCCGCTCGGCGAGTTTCCGGGCGCCGGCGCGCACCAGTTCGACCAGTTCTGGCGGCTCCACCACCACGGCGCGCCCGGCCCAAGCCAGGACCCAGCGCTCGACCTCCACCAAGCTGGACAATTTCAGCCGCAGCTCCAGCCCGCCGTCCGGCAGGTCGGTGGCCTGCTGGGAGGCGTGCCAGCGTTTCTCCCGGATGTAGTCCGCGATGGCGGCATCGAAGCGGAGGCACACGGCAAATTCCCCCTCCGCCGAGTGGACGCCGAAGCTGTCCCGGAGCCGTTTCTCCAGTGAAAACTTCTGCGGGCGCGGGAAGCTCTTGCCCGTCTCCTGCACGGCCGAGATGCGCGCGGGAGCGAAGGTCCGCACGTCCTTGCGGGCGTGGTCGTAGGCGAAGAGGAACCACTCGCCGTTGATGTTGGCGAGGTGATACGGGTCCACGATGCGACGCTCGGGCGCGGCCTGACCGGGCTTGCGATAGGCGAGCTCGAGCTGCCGGCGCGCGGCGGTGGCCTTGGCGAGCACGTCGAAGACGCCGAGGTTCAGCACCGGTTCCGCCGTGGTGCGGAAGGAGATGGTTTGCTCCACGTCGGCAAGGTTCAGCGAGATGGTGTCGGGCAGCGCCTGCTCCAGCTTGCGGATGGCGGAGAGCAGCGGCTTCTCGAAGCTCGTGCCGCGATACTGCTGCAGGGCCTTCTCCGCCACGATCAGCGCGAAGAGTTCGCCCTCGGTGATTTGAAACGTGGGGAACGCGCTGACCTCCTCGGTGTAGCCGTAGCCGCCGCGCTGCTGGTCGAACTCGATGGGCAGGCCCAGCCGGTCGCGCATGAACTCGACGTCGCGGTAGATGGTCTTGGTGGTGACCTCAAGGTCGGCGGCGAGCGTGTTCGCGTTGGGGAAGCCGCCGGCGTGCAGCGCCTGGTGGATGCGCTGCATCCGCTCCAGTGGCGGGCGAGAGAGGGGCATCGGAGCGGGCTTCTTCGGCACGGCCGAAGGGTTAGCGAATCCGCGTGGGCAAGGCTAGCGGCGAGTTGCGGGCGGACCGCCGTGCTCCCGGCACAGCGAGGCCTCCCGTCAGAACCATTTCCGCTTCTTCAGATACCACCAGGTGCCCAGCGTGGTGAAGGCGGTGGTGCCGAAGGCAAAGGCGTAGCCGTGCAGCCACTTAACCTCCGGCATGGTCTCGAAGTTCATGCCATACCAACTGGCGATGAGCGTGGCGGGCGTCGAGAGGATGGTGATGATGGTCAGCGCCTTGACCGTCTCGCCGGTCTTGTTCGACGACATGCTCAGGTGGATGTGCAGGATGGCGGTGAGCGAGTCGGTGTAGTTCTGGGCGAGCGCGCCGATGTGGAACAGGCGGTCGTAAACATCACGGAAGTAAGGCACGAGGTGCGCGCGGATGAGCTTGAACTCGCCCTCGGCGAAGCGCTTCAAGACTTCCTGCTGGGGGCCAATGATCTGGCGTAGGTGGAGCACCTCCCGCTTGATGCTGATGATTTTGTTGAGCGTGCGGCGGGAGGCGTCTTCCACGACGGCCGCCTCCAGTTCGGCGATTTCCAGAGACAGCTCATCCAGCGCGGGCTTGTAGTTATCCGCGAGATTGTCGAGCAACGTGTGGGCCACGCGGTCGGGCGCGCGGGCGATGTGCATGGTGCTCTTGGTGGCCCGCTCGGCCGTGGCGGTCACGCTGCGCAACGGCACGTCGTGGTAGGTGACGAGAAAGTTCTTCCCGAGGAAGAAGTTCAACTCGCTGGTGGCGAAGACGCCGTCCTTGCGGCTGTAGTCCACCGCGTGGATGACCATGAAGAGGTAGGGGGCGAACTTGTCCTCCTCCTTGGGCGCGTATTCCTCGACCTTGGGATTCGGGCTGACGTGGATGCAGTCCTCGATGGAGAGCGGGTGGAAGTGGAAGATGCCCTCCAGGATGGTCTTGGCCTCTTCCGGCGTAGAAGTCTCCAAGTCCACCCACAGGAAGAGGTTCGTGTCCGCCAGCACCGTGGGCATGAGAAACACGTCCACATCCTGCGTGTGCAGGCGGCCCTGGGTGGTGAAGGCAAAGGAACGAATCATGAGCCGGACGGATGAAGGCTAGGGCCGGCGGAAGAGCAGTGGTGCCTCGGGTAGGATTCGAACCTACGACCAATTGATTAAGAGTCAACTGCTCTACCAACTGAGCTACCGAGGCAACCGTTTATCACCAACTACTTACACACCGACCGACAGGTCCGAGTTGAGAATCCGCTACTGCGATCTGATACCGCGTTGCGTGAGCAACGCATCGCGAGACCAAGCCTGTGTCTGGAGCCAGACACCTTTCGCAAATTTCGTCCGCTACGAACCGTCTGGGCTTTATTTTGCGAGAATACGGGTTCATGGCAAGTTGATTCGCAAGGCCCGCAAGACCAAGCCCCTCTCGTGGACCAAACTGCGGCAGGCCGATTTGGAAATGCACGAGCGCGGGGTGTCAACGCCTCACGTCGCCGCCGTCGAACACCTTCCAGGTCGCACTCAAGACCTCTCAGGGTGAGCTCAAGGACCACTCTCTGTGTCTGAGTCACTTCTCCGCCCGCTTGCGGAAGATAATGATGTGCTGGCGCGGCAGCGTGCGGACGGTCGCCACGTATTCCACCGGCTGCGCGGTCATCTCCTTCTTCACCTGCGCCTCGGTCATCTTGTGCAGCAGCTTGATGGGCACCTCCGGGTCCTCGCCGCGATACTCGACGAACACGATACGGCCTCCGGGCTTCAGCCGTTTGCAGACGGCGTCCAGCATCTCCCACGGGTGGTCGAACTCGTGATAGACATCCACCATGATGACGAGGTCCACGGGCTGCGGGAGCTTCGGGTCGGTGATGGTGCCGAGGACCCCGAGGACATTCGTCACGCCGCGTTCCTTCATCTTCACGGCGAGGTGGTCGAGCATCTCCGGCTGAATCTCGATGCCATACACCACCCCCTGGTCGCCCACTTCCTTGGCCATGCGCCAACTGAAGTAGCCCGTGCCGCAGCCCAGATCCGCGACGGCGTCGCCGGGCTTGAGCGCGAGCGCCTTCATCAAGAGGTCGGGCCGCTCCTCCTGATCGCGCTCCGGGCGGTCCAGCCACGGCGCGCCCAGGTGCGTCATGTAGTGAGCGATCTCGCGACCGAAGTAATACTTGCCGATGCCATCGAGCGTCTTGCGCCCGGGCTGGTAGCGTGCGGTCGGCTCGGCTTTGTCCTGCGCGGCACCGGGGCCGGCCGTGAGCGCGAGGCAGCCGACCGCGAGCAGGGGTAACAGGCGGGCTATGGAAAACAGGCGTTGCATGGGCGAACCTTCCGAACGCGCCCAGCGGTTGGCAAGGGCAATCAGCCCCAGACCGGCAAGTTCAGTGCGTCACGCCTTCACCGCCGGTGGGAAGCGCAGCACGCACACGCCATAGTCAATCATTGGACGCCCCGACTCGTCCGCGCGGCGGAAGCGCTCCGGCACCACGAAGTGCTGCTTGCGCCGGTCCCCGTCTGGCGCATCCGCCAGCACCACCGCGCCCGCCTCGCGCAGATGTTTGAGATGCTTCGAGGCCAGATCCGCGCTGCGCCCCATCACGGACGCGAGTTCCAGCACGGAAAGGGACTTGCCTCCGGCCAGTTCGCGCAAGACCGCCCACCGCGCCGGGTCGCCCACCGCCCAGAGCAGCGCG
>JAYTIO010000200.1:0-2266 GCA_043731805.1 Pedosphaera sp.
GCCGGCGGCGGCGTCCTTCTCGACCATGCCCAGGAAGCTCTTGATGGTGATGAGCGGGCTTTTGAGATCGTGGGACACCACGTAGCTGAAGCGCTCCATCTCGCCGTTCTTGGCCTCCAGCTCGTGCAGGAGTTCTTCGCGCCGGGCCTCGATCTTCTTGCGCTCGGCGATCTCGTTGGTCAGCCCTTCATTGGCGTGGCGCAGCTCGACCGAGCGCTGCTGCACCAGCCCTTCCACCAACGCGGTGCGGCCCGTGACCAGCAGCAGCCCCGCGCCCAGCAGACTGGTGAAGAGCAGCCCCGCCAGCAGCACGAGAAACAAAGTCTGGGATTGGTGCGCCCCGAAAAAAGCCAGGGTGGGGGTGAACTGGAGCTTCCAGATGTGTCCGCCCACGGCCAGCTCGGTGGCCCACGCGACGCCTTCCGTGCGCGCGGCGGGCAGCGGTGCTTCCGGCTGACTGGAGTAGAGCAACTGCCGCTCGGGCGCGGCGGCGGCCTCCAGGATTTGGAGTTGAATCCCGTTCCGCCTGGTATTCTTCAGTGCCTCCTCCACCAGCGGCCCGATCCGCTCGATCGCCTCCGGCTTGGCCGCAAAGATCGCCACCAATTCAGCCTGATGGGTCGCGGATTCCTGGAATTCCCGGCGCAGCTCGCGGCGGTCCGCCGTGCGCGAGTGGACGAACACTCCCACCGCGATGGCGAACGTCACGACCAGCGGGAGGCCGACCGTCAGCCGGCGTGCCCGCCACGTCTCCCGAGGCAGGCCGAAGGCCAGCAGCCCGAGCAGCGTGAAGATCCATACGCCGAGGGTGTCGCCCGCCCACCAGGTGCTCCAGTTGACCGGCAGATTGGCCGTGGGCACAAAGCCCGCCAGCCAGAGCGTGCCTACGCTCCAGCTCGCGTTCACCAGGCAACTGACCGGCCCGCTCAGGAGCAGGAATCGGAAAATCTGCCCGTCCTCAATCAACGGCACGGGCCAGCCGATAAAGCGGCGCAGCAACCACACGCCCGCCACCCCTTGCAGGCCCGCCGCCAACGCGATGCTCAGGCCGATAGCCAGCGACTTGATAATCGCCGCCGTGCTCGAGGCGTCGAACTCGAGGCCGACGTTGACGCAGAACGAGCCCAGCACCACGCCCGGCCAATGCCGCGGCCCCAGCAAGAGCAGCCCCACCAGCGCAATGCCCGAAGGCGGCCAGATGGCGGTGGCATACCCCGGCGGCACCGCCAGCAGCAACCCCAGTTTGCCGGTCACGAAGTAGGCGGCCGCCAGCAGGAGAACTTTCCCCAGCCAGGGCCACACGCCGGGGGTTGGCGGGTTGAGCTTAAGTTGCATCGGGTTCCGTTAAAAGTAGACGCAGTTGGGCTGAACGACCATGCCATCCTCGACTTCGAAGACCGGCAGGCGCGTGTAGCGGCGGATGAGTTCGGAGAGGATGCTCTTGTGATTCGGGTCGAGGTGTTGCACCAGCACGAAGGCCATGCCGGGATCGGCGGCGGCGATGGCGAGGGTCGGGGATTTTTTGGATTGTTTCACAATGCTGCGTTCATTTTCATCAGCCGGGCTGAGGTCGTATTCAATCACGACCGGGGCGGGACGACCACAGAATAACGGCCGACTGGTTTCGAACTTTAGAACGGGTGCATTTTGGCGATACGCTGAACTACGGCTGGCCGGAGGGATTGGGCCCGGCGCCGGTGGTGTCGAATAAATTTGGTGCACTTTTAATCGCACCCGGGGAATTGGTCGGGTGCAATACGCGGTGGACGGTCTCCGCGAGCGAGCGCAAGTCGTAGGGTTTGGCCAGGAACGCATTGAAACCCTGCGCTGCCAGGGTCTGGGCATCGGCGTGGAGGCTATAGCCGGAGGTGAGGACGAGCGGGAGTTCGGGCCGGATGGCCCGCACTTCGCTGGCCAGCTCGACTCCTCCCATTTCTGGCATGTTCAAGTCGGTGAGCACGAGGTCGAACGCCGTCGGCTGCGCCGCCACCGCCGCCAGTGCTTCCCAGGTCAGGGCCTTGACGGTCACCAGGTACCCAAGCCGTTCCAGAAGCAGCCGGCCCGACCTCAACATTTGCGCCTCGTCATCCACGAGCAGAATGTGTTCTCCCCGCCCGCGCGGGATCGTCAGAGGGGCGTTGGCCGGGGGGATCGCCCGCTCCGCTTCAGAGACGGGAAAATAGAGCCGGAACGTCGTTCCCTGCCCCGGTTGGCTCTCCACGACGATGCCACCCACGTGGTTCATCATGATGCCATGCACCACCGC
>JAYTIO010000201.1:0-5458 GCA_043731805.1 Pedosphaera sp.
CACCTGGACTTCGGCCAGCCGGGAAGTTTTTCGTTTCATCCACCCCAGCTTCTCACCCAGCTCGCCTCGCGCCTAGATGGGTCCGCCGGTTGGATACGATGGACACGGAAGAACACGGATGAAGCCTTTGCCGCGAAAGGGCACAAAGAGCGCAGAGAAATCCTGCTCGGCTTTGCGACCTTTGCGCCCTTTCGCGGCCAATCCATTTCACGCCGGCAGCTTGTAGCGGTAGTCGCGGAACTGGCCGGGGTTGCCGCTGTGGCCGTCCTCGGCGGCGTGGAGAATGTTCGTCAGCTCGCGGGCGGTGACGTAGTGTAGCCGCCAGCCGTTGGCTTCCGTGTAGGTCTCGGCGAGGTGCTGGTGGAACCGGCGGTAAGGCTCGCCGAGGAAGACGCTGGAGTTCGGCGGGGGCGCGCCGTGGCAGTGCAGCTTCACAAAGGTCCACTCCGGGCGGCCCAGCACGTGGATGTGCTGCTTCACCCACAGGCGCATGCGGTCGGCGCGCGGGGGGTTGTTGGCGGTGAGGTCGGAGTTCTCGATGCGCGGGAGGAAGCCGAGCTTGCGGCGCTCCCAGTTCAGCGCGAGCGGGCCTTGGACGATGAGCAGGTCGCCGAAGCGCGGCGCAGTGGGGCAGGCGTCCCCGCCTGCCGCGTGTCGTTCTGGCGGGCTGCCGAAACTTGCGGCAACCGGGACGGCTGCCCCACTACCATCACGGAGCACGCGGACTTGCACGCCGGTGTCGTGGCTCTTCGGCGCCGGCGTGTCCAAAGCGTAGTAGAGGCGGTTGATGGTGCGGGTCTGCGTCGGGTCGGGACAGGACGGGAGCGTGAAGTCAGCGTAGCAGCCGAGGTCGCGGAGGATGGCGAGTTCGTTGTCCACGCCGCACTGCTCGCCGTTGGGATGCGCGTTGTCCAAGGCCCAGTCGCCATGCACGAAACCCCAGCGCGTGCGGCCGGTGGCGTCGCGCGGGAGGAAGCCGTGGCGGGTGAAGTCCGCGATGCCCTGCTCCAGCTTGGCGCGAAGCGAGGCCTCGGTGTCGCGGTCGTGGTGGAGGTGGACTTCCACCTCCGCCCCGGCCGCGCGGCAAAGTTCAGCTACGTCGTCGAGCAGGTCGGGGTCGTATTGCTCGATGGGATAGAAGCAGGTGTGGCGCGGGCGGATGCCGTCGGCGTCGTGGAAGGGGGCGATGTTCTTGGGGAACTCGGTCTGCCACTGGGCCATGCGGCGGCGGGCCTCGGCCTTGTCCGCGTGGTGCAGCGGCTCGAAGTGGTCGCAGACGCAGAGGAGGATGTCCTTCACGCCGCCGGGCTGCGGCGCGGGCGACTGGCGAAGGTAACTCGGCAGCCAGAGGGGCAGGGTGCGGAGCTGCTCAGACATGGGGGGGGATTGGCGAATGCCGATTGCCGATTGCCGAATGGGGGCAGCGCTCGGCTGCGACGAGCTGATTCGTCATTCGGAATTCCCCATTCATCATTTCAGGCAGCGGGTCGGTGGAGCCGCCAGGTGAAGTCCGGGAGCGTGGGGCAGCAGTTCAGGCGGGGGAGCTGATAGAGGTCAGCGCCGGGCTGGATGAACCCGGGTTGGGTCGTGACGGCGGCGGAGTAGGTCTCGCAGGCGAATTGCGCGACGCTCGGGTTGAAGTCGCCGTTGGGGTAGCAGAAGAACTCGACGGGGCGGCTCAGTTCCTTCTCCAGCAGCGCCCGGCAGTCCCGAATTTCGTGGACGAGTTCCGCCGGCGAGCAGTTGGCGAGGATCGGGTGGTTCGTGCTGTGCGCGCCGAGGGTGATGAGCGCCGGGTCAAGCGCTTTCAACTCGTCCCAGTTCATCAGGTCGAACTCATGGCGCTGGGCGTCGCTGGGCTGGAAGTTGGGCGACGCGTCGCGGATGACGTGCTGGACGTGGTTGCGGGAATGGAGCGGGAGAGCCTTCATCCACGCGACCACCGCACCGGGGTTGTCACCGGGGCGTCCCAGGCTGTCCGCTAGCTCAGCGGCTTCCGTGCCCGGCAGTGAGCGGAGCCGGGCGCGCGCCTCCTGATTCCACAGCCAGACGCCGCGCCCGACCAAGCCGGGGCAGACGAAGAAGGTCGCGGGCAGGCCGAGCCGTTTCAGGATGGGCGCGGCCACGGTGCCGTTGTTGCGCGTGCCGTCGTCGAAGGTGAGCGCGACCCACTGCGCGATGTCCGGGCGGCGTTCGCGGAGGGCGGTCACCAGTTCGGCAAGCGGGACGATGCGGAAGTGAGCGCGGAGGTATTCGAGTTGCGCGGTGAACGCGTCGGTCGGACAGGTCGGCACGCCGATCGCATGGAAGGTGATGATGCGGGCGACGGGGAACTCCTTCGCCCGCGCCAGCGACAGGCCGGTGGCGTGGCCGATGCGATGCACGAGCGGGGCGAGGGCGGCGCGGGGGGACATTGTAGCTGTTTACCGGTGAAGGTTGGACAACGTGGCGCGGGGGGCGCGGGGTTTGGTTAAGCCCGCCGCTTCCGGGCGAGGTAGTAAATCCACGAGGACGCGGTGTCCGGCGTGGCGGCGTCGGTCCACGCACCTTTCCGGTCCACGATGCGCACTTCCTCGAAGCCGAAGGACTGGAGCTGCTTCACCTGGTTGGCCTTGCTGATGTAGTAGTGCATCAGGGTGTAGTTCTCGCCGCTGTCGTTGCGGACGTTGTATTCGGCGGTGAAGACATCGCGCTGGCGATTCCGCAGGTGCGGCCCCCAGCCGGCGAAGTATTGCTGGAGCGCGCGGGCGAGCCGGATGGGATGGAGCGAGAACTCGAGGTTCGAGAGATGGAACGCGCTGCGGACGGGCTTCTCGATGTTGTGCGTGGAGAAGGCGAACTGGCCGCCGGGCCGCAGCACGCGGTGGCATTCCTTGAGGATGGCCAGGCGGTCGTCCGGCGGGACGGAGTCAATGCCGTTGAACGAGAAGATGACGAAGGCGAACTGGCCGTCGCGATACTCCTTCATGTTCCGCGCGTCCACGGTAGCGAACTTCACGCCGGGGTAGAGCTGCTCGCAGTAGCGCGTCATCTTCTCCGAGTAGTCGCAGCCGAGGTAGTCCTGGCTCAACTCGCGCAGGAAGGGCGTGGTGCGCCCGGTGCCGACGCCGATGTCGAAGATGGGTTGCCCCGCGACCTCGGCCTTGATGGCGGCGAAGAGCGTGACCTCCGGCTCGAACAGCTTGGTCTTGCCCGCGTAGCTCGTGACGATCCGGTCGTCGAGATACATTTCCTTGTTCGTGTCGCTCATGACGCTGTGGGGCTGGGGGCTTTGGCGCTGGGTTGTTCGGCGCGGGGCTTGAAGGCGGACTTGACCCGGCGCAGGAGGGTGATGGCGGCGGAGGCGTAGCTGCTTTCCTCGACGAGTTCGCCGCCGAAGCTGTCCTTGAACTCGTTGATGCGCTGGAGCGACTCGTCGGTGGTGTTGTAGGCGTAGCCGCCGATGTCGAAGACGCGGAAGCCCATCGTCTTGAAGTGCTCGATGTCCCGCCAGTGGAGCAGGCGGTTGGCCCGGCTGATGAGCCGGCGCTTCACGTTGTCTTCCGCGCCCCGGAACTGGCTCACGGAATGCCACTGCGTCACCCGGCCTGCGGCGGGGTCCACCACGTAGCTGTGCATGACCAAGTCCTCGTGGTTCGAGACGATCTTCGTCACGGCCACGTGCGGCCAGTAGGAGCGGAGAATCTTCGTGTCCAACGCCGCCATGCCCTTGGCCTGCGCGAAGTCATCATGGAAGCGCTGGAAGGCGGCGGGGTCGCTCTCCACCGCGAAGATGACCGGCTCCTTCATGAGCTTCTTGATCTCCTTCTGCGTGCTGTCCCCGAAGTCCGCGAAGATCGCCTCCGCCGGGCGCGTGAGGTCCATGAGCTTGGTGAACTTGGCGTGGCGCTCGAAGCCCTTCACCGGGCCGGTGAACTTGCAGTTGTAGAAGTAAGTGAGCTTGAACGCATCCATCGGCTTGGGCTTGGGCGCAAACCAGATGTGCGCGGCGTGGACGGCCTTGGTGCGGGCGAGGGCGAGGGGGATGGTGAGCATGACGGGTTGGTGAAACGACGGACTCGAAAATGTAGTGAAGGATTGTGGCAGGGTTATTTCATCCGGCGTTCCACGACCTCGACCGCCGCCTTGTTCTTCACGATGCGGTTCGGGCCGGCGACACCGCGCCAGTTGGTGAGCGGATACATCACCGTGCCGCGCCCGATCACGGTGCCGGGGTTGAGGACGGAATTGCAGCCGATGTCCGCCTTGTCGCCCAGCATCGCGCCGAACTTGCGCAAGCCCGTGTCGTGCGGTTGGCCGTTGACCTCGACGGTGACGTTGCCGGGGAGCGACTTGAGGTTCGAGAGGATGACGCCCGCGCCGAGGTGCGCTTTGTGGCCGAGAATGGAGTCGCCGATGTAGTTGAAGTGCGGCACCTGGCAGCCGTTGAAGAGGAACGCGTGCTTCAGCTCGGAGGAGTTCCCGATGACGCAGCCGTCGCCGACGATGACGTGGTCGCGGATGTAAGCGCCGTGCCGAATCTCGCAGTTTTGCCCGATGATGGCCGGGCCTTTGATCATCGCGCCGGGCTCGATGACCGTGCCTTCGCCGATGAGGACGTGCGGCCACATGAAGACTTGGCTGCCGAAGGCGTGCGGTGGCGCGGCCCCGGTGCGCGCCTCGATGTAGGCCTTCAGCCGCTTGAGCGCATCCCACGCAAACTCGCAGCCGTCGAAGAGCGCGGCGTGCTCGGTCTGCGCGAGGTCAAACAGGTCGGTCGGCTTGAACATCCACGGAGGCTAGGGAAAACCGAGGAGCGGGAAAATCAAAAACCACCGGCAGCCACCCGGCGCATGACAGTCAACGGCGCGCAAAACTGGAACGCCACCCGGCCGCTCACGCCGGCGGCAGAATCTCCACAATCTCCGCGAGCGGATGGTGCTGCGGATCCCAGAGCGTGTTGCGGCGGCCGTAGAGCCACTGGGACTGCGACAGCTTGAGCGCCGCATTGATGAACTCGTCGGAGTGAACGCGTAGAAACGCCTTCGGGCGGCTGGTGTGGGTGATCGCGTAGTCCGCAAGCAAGGTGCCCAAGGGACGGCGCTCGTCGAGAATCTCCTTCCGCGCGGCAGGCGGGAAGAGGGCGAGGTTGATCTTGATGGCTCCGAACTCAACCGGCTTGTCGGTCTTGTCGAGCAGCAGCACGACCTCGCGGAAGTAGAAGTCATCCCGCTGCTGGCGGCTCAGGACGGCCAGATGAATGCGCTCGCCATGAAACTTCTCCAGCGTCGGCGTCATGTCGTCCTGATGCACAAGCAAGGACTTGTAAGGCTCCGGCACTTCGTCGCCAGACACAGCCTCAATGGTCGGCAGGGCGCGACCCGCCTGCGCGTAGAAGTCGTCGAGCGGGTAGGCGATGGGAAGAACTGAGGGGGAAGACATAGGAGTCGGTTACGCGTATCTCGTCGAGCGATGCTCC
>JAYTIO010000202.1:0-2258 GCA_043731805.1 Pedosphaera sp.
CCGCCGCCGGGAAGAAGCTGCCGGCGATGTCGCAGGGCAACGTGATTTTCTGCGCCTGCGCGTGCGAGTTGTTTGGCTCGGCCTCGCTCGTGCGCGGAATGCCGAAGTTCGCCGCCGGGTTCCACGAGAAGGAACTCACCGTGCGCGTCGTGGCGTGACGCGGGATGCCCGCGCCCGCCGCCACGTCCTGCAAGGCCAGCCGGTAGAAATGTTCCGGCCCACCCTTGAAGGTCAGGCTGTGGACCTTGACGAAATACTTCCCGTCCGCCGGCGGCGTGAAGTCGAGCCAGCCGCTCGTGCGATTGACCACGAGGTCGCGCCCCGCCGCATCGGCGACGATGAGGACGGGCGTGAGCTTGGAATCAATCCCCGCCGTCGCGCACTCGACGACGACGCGCTGCCCCTTCGTGCCGGTGAAGGAATAAAAGTCCACGGCTCGCGCGGTCATCGTGGCGTTGCAGACGGAGTTCGGCTTCAAGGTGAGCGCCGTTTCGAGCGAGGTGTTCGGTGTGGTGCGCGTGACTTCGGCCAGCTTGCTCACCGTGAACGCGCGCGCTGACGACACTCCGAGTCGCGACAGGACTCGCGCGTCGTGGACGCCGACGGGCGCATCCGCTGCGACGCTGACCATGAACTTGTTCGCCTCCGGTTTGCCGTCGGCGGCGAGCTTTGGTTTGGCGGTCAGCTTGGACGTGGAGAAGACGAGGTCCGTCGGTTCCTCGATGCTCTCGCCGGTGATGACGACCTCGACGGTGGTGCCCAACTGCGCGCCCATCGGCATCGTGGTGAGCAGGCGCGGCGTGGGGAGGATGACTTGTTGCGCGAAGGCGGAACCGGCCAGCGCCAATAGGAAGACTCCGCACAACGCCAAAACGTGCGAAGGGTGCAGGGTGGAACGGCCAACCTGGCCGTTCTCGGCGGCAACCTGCCGCCGAGCTTCGGCACAGTGGACGCTCGAATCAATTGGACCGTTCCCGGCGCACGCACACGCCGGGCGGCGGGCGGGTCGCCCGCCGCAATGGGCCGGTGGCCCGTTCCACCCGGAACAGTTCGTTCGCGGTCCTGACTGCTGTGCGGGCTTTGGCTTCATTGCTAGTGGTTGTAGAGAAACTCCTTCGTGTTGATGAGCGCCCAGAGCAGGTCCTCGTAGGCGACGCGCCGCGACTGCTCGGGCGGGAGCGGCTTGCCGGCGGCGTCTTCGCGAGTTCTTGCGAGATACTCCTTCGCGACCGCTTGCTCGTGCGACTGCGGTTCGCGCCCGAAGGCGGCGAGATACAGCTCGCGAATCTTCTTGGCCGCCGGCTGGTCGTCCTTCGCCAAGCGCTCGGCGCGCCCGCCGCTGGTGGCGAGCTTGGCCTTCACGTCGGCGGCGTTCATCAGGTGGAGGCTCTGCGCGAGGCTTGCGGAGGAGGCGCGTTCGCACTCGCACACACTCGCGCCCTCGGGCCGACCGAAGACTTTCAGAAACGCCGAGCCGCGATTGTAGCTGTTGTCCGGCAGCGCAATCACGCGCGTCCCGGCCGGCAGGTCCGCAAAGTCCGTCTTCGCGCCCGTGAGCTGGTCAATCGAATCCAGTAGCACCTCGGCCTGCATCCGGCGCGGGTAGAAGTGCGAGAAGTTCTGCCGGTCCACGCTGTTGTGCTGATTCGGCGTGGCGCTCAGTTGATACGTGGACGACTGCGTGATGACGCGCACGACGGCTTTAAGATCAAAGCCGCTCGCGACGAAATGCTTCGCGAGCGCATCAAGCAGCTCGGGGTTCGACGGCGGGTTCGTGTCGCGGATGTCGTCCTCCGGCTCGATGAGGCCGCGCTTGAAAAAGTGTTTCCAATAGCGGTTCACCAGCGCCTTCGCGAAGAACGGATTGCTCTTGTTGCCCATCCAGTCGGCGAGGCGCAGGCGCGGGTCTTCGTCAGGCGGGATGTCGAGCGTGGGGTCGCCGAGGCCGGCGGGCTTCACGGGGAGTTTGGTTTTCTTGTTCTCAGTCTGCGCGACGCCGCGCTTGTGGAAGATGACGTCCTCGCCCGCCGTGGCCGTGGGCTTGCGGCCAATCTGGCTGAAAAACGCCGACATGCTGTAGTAGTCGTGCTGGCTCCAGCGCTCGAAGGGATGGTGATGGCATTGCGCGCACTGCATCCGCACGCCGAGGAAAAGCTGGGCGACGTCCTCGAGCTGCTCGGGGGGCTGCTTCACGCGCTTATACCAAGCGACGGGCGGGTTGCCCTCGATGGTGCCGGTGGCGGCGAGCAGTTCGCGCA
>JAYTIO010000203.1:0-5450 GCA_043731805.1 Pedosphaera sp.
CGAGAGCATTGACCTGCTCCAGCTCACCGCCGAGTTGAACCGGCAGACCGGCCAGAACCTCGCGCCCGTCCACATGCCCCCGCGCACCGGCGACATCAAACACTCCGCCGCAGACATCTCCGCCGCCCGCGCCGGCCTGAATTACGACCCCGAAGTCACTTGGCAAAAGGGCCTGGAGCACACGCTGGACTTCTACCGGGCGGGGAACAAGTAATCATCATGACCGACGATGCTCTCTATGATGAAGTCGCTAAGGAGCTTCAGGCGAAGGCAATGGTCCCGGGTGTGTGGGCCAGAGCGTTCGCGGAGGCCGAAGGAGAGGTGGATCGCGCACGCGCCCTCTACATCAAGTATCGAGTAGGACAGTTGGCACAGATAAGAAGCCAACAACAAGAGGGGGAGCGACGAGAAGAGGAGAGGCGACGAGAAGCCTTGGAGCATACCAAACTGCGAGCATTGTCGGGATTCGGGCGGCTAACCTACGCTTTTTTAGCCTTCGTGTCTGGGTTGCTTACACTTGGCTTTACCTTCGGTGGCATCACCGCCTTAGCGGAGCGCTCTGTGGGAGGTGTTGGGACTGCCTTTCTACATTTTACGATTGCAGTCTTTCTTAGTTCGGCCACATACCACTTTTACAAGTCTTTACGGCGACAGTAGCCATTTAGTTGATGCATTCAAACTTCAGTCGTTCATACCTGCCTTTGCCCAAACTAGATGCGAGGGCGCGGCGTTTAGTGCCAGCATTGTCGCGGGGCTTTTTGGCGGGTAGGGCGCGGTGTCCTCACCGCGCCGGTTGGGCGTCCGATTGGTCCAGCGGCGCGCTGGGGACAGACTCGCCCTACCCATTCAGTTTCCCGATCCCCCAGCGCGAACCCTCGGCCGCAACGCTGCGTCCACCAGCCTTTCCCATCAGTGCCAATGAGTGCCGGTTAGTGGTTCACGTTTCCCCCCATGCCTGACGAGACCCAAATCATCCACTGCGGCCACGGCGCGCCCGTCCTCATCGTCGAGGACATCGCCACCGAGGCGTTCACGCTGCGCAAGTTGCTGGAGCGCGCGGATTATCAGGTGACGCTCGCCACCACCGGCCAGGAGGCGTTGCGGCTGCTGGCCATGCGCGAGTTCCGCCTCGTCATCACCGACATCGAGATGCCGGGCATGGACGGCTACGAGATGTGCCTCGCCATCAAGGAAAGCCTCCGCACCCGCACCATCCCGGTCATCCTGCTCACCACGCTCTCCAGCCCGGCGAACATCCTCCAGGGCCTCAAGTCCAAGGCCGACTACTACCTCACCAAGCCCTACACGCCGTCGCTCCTGCTCGCCCGGATGCAGACGCTCTTGGAGCGCCCGTCCACGCCGCCGGACGCGGATGCCGAGCCCTTGCCCGTCATGGTGGAAGGCCAGTCACACGTCGTCACTGCGGGCCGCCGGCAGTTGGTGAACCTCATCCTCTCCACCTACGAATGCGCGGTGGCGCAGAACCGCGAGCTGATTGCCACCCAGGCCGAGCTGAATCGCCGCAACGACCAACTCCGCGACCAGCAGGAGAAACTCCGCCTCGCCAACGAGCAGTTGCAGGCGCTCGCCACGACCGACGGCCTCACCGGCCTGAAGAACCACCGCTCCTTCAAGGACCGGCTCGCCGAGGAGTTCGAGCGCGCGACCCGCTACCACCTCCCGCTCTCACTCCTGCTGCTGGATGTGGACCACTTCAAGTCCTTCAACGACACGCACGGCCATCCCGCCGGCGATGAAGTGCTCAAGCGTGTCGCGAAGCACCTCACCGAGAGCACGCGCACCACGGACTTCGTGGCGCGCTACGGCGGCGAGGAGTTCGTCGTGTTGCTGCCCTTCACCCACCACCAAGCCGCCGTGGCGCTCGCCGAGCGCACGCGCGCCGCCATCCAGGATGCGAATTGGGAATTGCGCGCCGTCACCGCCAGCTTCGGCGTGGCCACGCTCAACGCCGACACGCACACGGCCTCCCTGTTGGTGAAGTCCGCCGACGACGCGCTCTACCGCTCCAAGCAGACGGGGCGCAACCGCGTCACCCACGCGAGCGAGTTGTCCAAGCCATGAAAGCCACCGCCAAAGCCAAGCCCGCCGCGAAGTCCGTCCCCGTGGCGCCCGCCGCGCCCGCACCGCCGCCGGCTAAAGCGAAGACCCGCGTCTTCGTCGCCGACGACCATCCGTTCCTGCGCGTCGGCCTCACGCACCTCATCAACCACGAGGCGGACATGACCGTCTGCGGCGAGGCCGAGAGCGTGGCCAGCGTGCGCAGCGGCGTGGAGAAGACCCAGCCCGACGTGCTGCTCACCGACCTGTGCCTCGGCGACAGCGACGGCCTTGAGCTCATCAAGTCCCTGAAAGCACAGTTCCCGAAGCTCCCCATCCTCGTCCTCTCGCAGCAGGACGAAACGCTCTTCGCCGAGCGCACGCTGCGGGCCGGCGCGCGCGGTTACATCATGAAGGAGCGCGCCACGCAGGACGTGCTCGAAGGCATCCGCACCATCCTGGGCGGCGACCTCTTCGTCAGCCGCAAAGTCGCCGCACTTGCCATGCGCAAGCTGGTGGGCGGCGGCACCGAGTCCGCCGCCGCCGGTGGCACCGAAGTCTCCGGCCTCTCCGACCGCGAGCTGCAAGTCTTCCGCCTGCTGGGCGCTGGCAAGGGCACCATGGAAATCGCCGGCTCGCTCAAGCTCAGTCACAAGACCATCGAGACCTACCGGGAGAACATTAAACAGAAGCTCGACCTCGCCAACGCCACCGCGCTCATTCACCGTGCGACGGAGTGGGTGCAAGGCCAGTCGAAGCCAGGGAAGTGAACGAAATTAGCAGGGCACGTCGGTCCTCAGCGCGCCGCTTTGCGAGGTGCGTCTGCCGACAGCGCGCTGGGGACAGCCGCGCCCTACCAAGCCAGGCTTCCTAAACCTTCAACAACTCTCTTGCCTCCGCCATGCCCGGAGCCGGGCGGCCAAACTCACTCGCCGTGACGCGTGCGAGGGCCACGAGTTGACGCCAGCGGAACGTGCTGCGGGTCGCGGCAAACTCGTCGCTGGCCGTCCGGTAATACTTCTCCGCGCGCAGCGCCCCGTCCTCGCTGATGGCGTAGCGTAGCAGCAGGTCGAACACGGGACGCGGCGCGTGGCCCAACTCGCCGTAGCGGTGGACGATGGCGGAGGCGCGGCCTTGGAGGTTGCCGCGAATGGCTTCCTCGGCCTCGCGCAGCATCACGGTGGGGTCGGTGGACTTCGTTTGGTCGAGGTGCCACTTCACCGGCAGCGCCTCCCATTTCAGGAAATCACCGCCGCGTTCGACGCGGTCGAGCGCGATCTGGCGCGCGCCGAGGATGAGGCAAGCCAAGGCGTTCCGCGCGTTGCTCACGCGTGCCATGTTCCGCCACGCGTTCGCGCTGTCACAGGCGTGGACGCCGATGCTGTCACCATGAACGCTGCCGGCGGGCTTGCCGGCCGCTTCCTGTTGCGGCGTCCGCCCTTGGTCGCGCAGGACCAGTTGGTTCGCCGCGAGCGAGATGGCTTCGCCGATGACGGCAGGCGCGAAACCCTCGGCCAACGCGATGGCCACGGCCTCGGCGACTTGCGCGGGCGTGGATTTGAAAATGGTCTGGCTGAGTTGCCACCCACGGGTCTTCAGCGGTGCGGGTGCCGGGCTTTTGGTCGAGGAGCTTGTGCTGGTCAATCAGCTTGGCGAGCAGGACGGCGGTTTCATCCCAGGCAGGCCGACGCCAAGACTCGGCCTTGACACAGTAGTGAACCGACTGCCGGAGCATGGTGCTCGCGTGCTCGCGGCCCACCACGTCGAGCAAGTCCCACGCGCGATACGGCATGACGACGCGATGCACCTCGTTCTTGTCCTGCACGGCGAGGAGCACGCTGTTGAAGGCGTCCTCCGGCGAGCGTTGCGCCAGCGCGGCGAGCGTCTGTTCCGCGCGCGCGGTGTCCCGCTTGCGCACGGCGTCCCGGACCGCCTCGCCGCCGGAGTCGGTGCCGCTCAGAGAGCCGGGCTTGACGGGGTGCAACCCCTCCTTCGCGCGCCCGCCGAACTCCTGGATGCGGTGGGTGTTCCGGTAAAGCACCTTGAACACCGGCAACGCCAGTTGCGCCGACGAGAGCTCGCGCGACATCTGGTAGGCGGGCGAGAGCGCCATCATGGTGTGGAAGCCGATGTAGTCCTCGCCGCCGAAGGTGCGCGCGCTGGCGAGCGCGGCGGCCCCGGTGAGCGCGCGGAGGTCCGTGCCGGACTGGAGCTTGGCGGTGAGGAGGGGAAGGAGTTTGTTCGCGGGCGTCTCCTGCATCAGGCGCACGAGGGGTTCGAGCGAACCGAAGTCGAGCGTGGCGGGAGCTTCGGCGGCGCAGGCGGGCGCGAGGCCGAGTTCAGAGGCGAGGCTGGAGCCGACGGCGGCGAGGACCGTGGCGCGGCTGGCATCGGCGAGGAAGGCGCGGCGAGTGAAGGGTGGCTGCATAGAGTTTTCAGGGATGGGGGGTTTAAGGAAGTGCGGGTGGCGATGCCTGATTCTGACGCGGCGCGGCGGGCCACAGTTCAGTCGCAGTCAGCCGCAGCGTTGTCATCGCTCCACGGGTAGGCCACGCTGTCGCAGTGACCGACATCAAATCCCTGACGCGCGAAGAGCTCGAAGCCTGCTTGAGAGAGTGGGGCGCGCCCGCTTACCGCGCCGGGCAAGTGCTCGACTGGCTCTACAAGCGCCGCGCCGCGAGTTGGGACGCGATGACGAACTTGCCCAAGCCGCTCCGCGCGAAGCTGGCCGAGAGCTTCTCCCTGGACGTCCTTGAGCTCGTCCGCAAGCAGGGCGCGGCCGACACCACGCAGAAGTTCCTCTGGCGGCTGCCCGACGGCGCGCTCATCGAGAGCGTGCTCATCCCCGCGAACCCCGCGCTCTACGGCGAGGCCAGCGACCGCCACACGCTCTGCGTCTCCACGCAGGTCGGCTGCGCCTACGGCTGCAAGTTCTGCGCAAGCGGCCTCGACGGATGGAAGCGCAACCTCGGGCCGGAGGAAATCGTGGAGCAGGTTTTGGCCACGGAGCGAGTTGCGAGTTTGGAGTTGCGAGTTCCGAATCCGCCCGACGCCGCAGCGGCTCCACTCAAAACGCAGAACCCAAAACCCGAAACCCGCCTCGTGAACAACCTCGTCATCATGGGCATGGGCGAGCCGCTGGCGAACTACGACAACTTGCTGAAAGCCCTGCGCCTGCTGAACGCGCCGTGGGGCGGCGGCATCGGCGCGCGCAAGATCACCATTTCCACGAGTGGACTCGCGCCGCAGATTCGCAAGCTCGCCGCCGAGCCGGAGCAGTTCCGCCTCGCTCTCTCGCTGCACGGCGCGACCGACGAGGTCCGCGCCCGCATCATGCCGGTGAACCGCAAACATCCCCTCGCCGAGTTGACGTCCGCGCTGGAGGCTTATCA
>JAYTIO010000204.1:0-16064 GCA_043731805.1 Pedosphaera sp.
AATCCCGGCCCGGGCGATCCCACTTTCTTCTTCATTTTAGAACACCAGTTGCTCAAAGCACCGATGATCACGCAGTGCGAAGGCTTCATCGCGCTCGCCTACGGGCGCATCAGTAAAATCAAGCCACTCATCCCCATGAGCAACCGACCCAAGACCACCGGCGCGAGCTACCATCCGCTCTGGCGCAACATGAGCGCGAGCTGGGTCTGCGTGAACGGCAACCCCGACACCGTGAGCCTGTGCCTCGAAACCATCTGGAACTACGAGAACAGCACGACGGCCGGCTACGGTGCCGTGGGCCGGGAGCTCGGTCGGGCGACGGCGGACTTCGTGCGCGGGAAGGCAGCCAAGCCTTAAGCGCGGTGCGCGGAGAAACTGGGTTGAAGCGGCCGGCTTGATTGGCTTTGCTTGGCCGTCACTGCTCCCAAATGAATCTTTGCCCTTACCTCTCATGTGCCGTCGCCACGTGGGCCTTGCTGCTCGTTGGCTCCGCAGTGTTGGCCGCCGACGCGCCACACTTGGAGCGTCTCAAATACAACCACCCCGGCCTCACCGTGGACCTCGGCGTCGGGCTGTGGGCGTGGCCGCTGCCAATGGACTTCGATGGCGATGGTGAACTCGACCTCGTGGTGAACTGCCCAGACAAGCCTTACAACGGGGTTTACTTCTTCGAGAACGTTGCGGGCGACACGGCGAAGAACAAGTTGCCGGTGTTCAAGCCCGGCCGTCGCATCAGCAAGGGTTTGCAGAACGTGCAGGTCAGCTATGTGGACGGGAAACCGGTCGTGCTCACGCCGGGCCACGCGCACCCGGACTTCCTCAAGACCGGCTTAGAGCAGGCGGTGAAGCTCGCGCTGCCTCCGAACATCCACCCGAACAAGGTCCGCGCGAATATGTGGCGGCTCGTGGATTACGACGGCGACGGCACGCTGGACCTCGTCATCGGCGTGGGCGACTGGACGGCCTACGGCTGGGACAACGCGTATGACGCGAACGGTCAGTGGACCAACGGGCCGTTGCGCGGGTTCGTGTATTTCGCCAAGGGCACGGGCACGGCGAAGAAACCAGCTTACGACAAGCCAGTGAAAATCATGGCGGGGGACAAGCCCCTGGAAACCTTCGGCTGGCCGTCGCCGAACTTCGCGGACTTCGATGGGGACGGTGATCTCGACCTCATCTGCGGCGAGTTCCTCGACGGGTTCACTTACTTCGAGAACGTCGGCACGCGCACCGCGCCGAAGTATGCGCCGGGCCGGCGGCTTACGCTTCCACCCGCTGTAGGAGCCGACGTGAGGAGTCTCACTTCCTTCCCCGCCGCGTGGCTCGCTGAGAAAGAGAGTCAGCGACTCGTCATCTCGTCTCCTGCGGCGCGGCCGCGCCCGCTCACGATGGACTTGCAGATGATTACGCCCGTCGCGATTGACTGGGACAAGGACGGCGACCTCGACCTCATTGTCGGCGACGAGGACGGGCGCGTGGCGTTCATCGAGAACACGGGCAAGTTCACCGCCGACCACACGCCGCAGTTTCTCCCGCCGCGCTACTTCCAACAGGAGGCGGACGACCTGAAGTTCGGCGCACTGGCCACGCCCGTGGGCTTCGACTGGGATGGCGACGGCGACACGGACATCCTTTGCGGCAACACCGCCGGCTACATCGCCTTCTTCGAGAATCTCAGCGGGCCGGGCGTGGAGAAACCCAAGTGGGCCGCGCCGAAGTTGCTCGCAGCCGGCGGTCAGGTCATCCGCCTCATGGCCGGTGCGAACGGCAGTATCCAAGGCCCCGCCGAGGCGAAGTGGGGTTACACCACGCTCTCCGTGGCGGATTGGGACGGCGACGGTTTGCCCGACCTCATCGTCAATTCCATCCTCGGCCAGGTGGTGTGGTATCGGAACATCGGCACGCGCAAGTCGCCGAAGCTTGCCGCCGCGCAGCCCATCGAGGTCGAGTGGGACGGCGCGCAACCCGCGCTGGCCTACGGCTGGCAGCGGCCCACCGGCAAGGCGCTGCTCACGCAGTGGCGCACGACGCCGGTCGCGGTGGACTGGAACCGCGACGGCTTGATGGACCTCGTGATGCTGGACCACGAGGGCTACCTGGTGCTCTTCGCGCGGACGAGGCGCGACGGCAAACTGCTGCTGCTCCCGCCACAGCGGGTCTTCTGCGACGAAAAGGGCGAACCGCTGCGCTTGAGCAAGGGCCTCGCCGGCAAGAGCGGCCGGCGGAAGCTCTGCGTCGTGGACTGGGACGGCGATGGCAAGCTGGACCTGCTGCTCAACTCTTCGAGCGCGAACTTCCTCCGCCAAGTGGACGCGCGCGACGGCAAGTGGTTCTTCAAGGACCTCGGGGCGCTCGTGCCGCAAAACATCGAGGGCCACGACGTCAGCCCGACCACGGTGGACTTCGACGGCGACGGCGTGCCCGATTTCCTTGGCGGCGCGGAGGACGGGCGGTTTTACTACCTGCGAAACCCGCGCCCGCGCTGACGCCGCGTTTGACGGCCCGCGCCCCGCGCCCTAGCCTATGCCTCATGAAACCGGCCATCTATCTGACGGACCCGAAGGAAATGCTTCGGGTGCGCTTGAATCAGCCGCGCGCCACCTCCGAGCAACTCCGCCGCCAGCGGGAAGCTCTCCGCTCCGCAGCCGAGAAGTTTTTCGCCGACGCCAAGAGCGCGACCTCCTCGCCTGGGCGGAGCAAAGTCGCCGCCTGATTTCACCCGCCGAATACCTGCCCCTGATTTGCGACGCCGGGGAGGAACACCGCGTGTGCGTGCCGGGGGACCGGACACGCCACTTCAAGGTCACGCACCCCGGACGCTGTGGATTCACCGTGGTGAGCGGGGAAGAGACCGGCTTCGATGCGGAACTCACTCGAGCCTTGCCACTGGAATATCTCGAAAGGCTCTTGCTCCAAAACTCCCTCTTCGGCGACCGGCTGACTTTGGAAGGCGTGGCGCAGGAAGCGGGGCAATTGGTTATCGTCACCTCGCAGCCCACCCTGTTGGGCGGTCCAGTCAGCCATTCCGAAATGCTCGCCTTCATGGCCAAGCTCTGGTTCCACCCCCTCCACGGCCTCACCCTCGGTCGCCCCGGCGCGCTCGCCTTCTACCGGGACCTCGATGAGACCGCCGCCTTCGATGCCCATCCCGGCAACTTCGTGAAGGACGACAACGGCGTCGTCCTGCCCATTGATTTGGTTCTCGTCCGCGCTGACGAGCCGTTGCAGAAGGCGCTGCAAGCCCACATGAATTGAACTATGAAACTCCTGCTCTCCCTCCTCTGCCTCGCCACCATCGCAATCGCCCAGCCCATTCTCGGCGGCTTCAGCCCGGTCGCGCCCACGGACGCAGACGCGCTCGCGGCGGCGAAGTTCGCGGTCGCCAAGCACGACGCGAAACTGACTTTCCAAGCCATCGAGAAGGCCGAGCAGCAGGTCGTCGCCGGCATGAACTATCGGATGACCTTGCGTGTGTTGGACGCCGGCAAGGCTCGCCAAGCCACGGCGGTGGTTTGGCACAAGCTCGGCAACGCCGGCCATGAGTTGACCTCGTGGAATTGGCTGGACGCCGTCCCCGCCCTGCTCAAGTCCGAGTTCATCTACGAGACCGCGCCGTTCCCCTCGTGCCACGCGTCCACCATCGTCGAGACGACCGGCGGCGGGCTCGTCACCGCGTGGTTCGGCGGCACGGCGGAGAAGAATCCCGACGTGGGCATCTGGGTCGCGCGGCTCGAAGGCGGCCGGTGGACCGCCCCCGTCGAAGTCGCCAACGGCGTCCAGCCCGACGGCCAACGCCACCCGACGTGGAACCCCGTCCTCTTCCAGCCCAAGACCGGGCCGCTGCTGCTCTTCTACAAAGTCGGTCCCAGCCCTAGCACTTGGTGGGGTATGCTCCGCCGCTCGACGGACGGCGGGAAAACCTGGAGCGCCGCCCAGCGCTTGCCGGCGGACTGCGCCGGTCCCATCAAGAACAAGCCCGTGCAGCTCCCGAACGGCGACCTCCTCAGCCCGTCGAGCAGCGAGCACGACGGCTGGCGCGTCCACTTCGAGCGCTCGCGCGACCTCGGCCAGACCTGGGAAGTCATCGGCCCCGCCAACGACGGCAAGGCCATCAGCGCCATCCAGCCGAGCATTCTCTTCCTCGGCGGCGACAGACTCCTCGCGCTCGGCCGCACGCGGCAGGGCAAAGTTTTTCAAGTCGCCTCCCCCGACCTCGGCAAGTCCTGGAGCCCGATGACCCTCACCGCCTTGCCCAATCCCAACTCCGGCACCGACGCCGTGACGCTCAAGGACGGCCGCCACCTCCTCATCTACAACCACACCGCGAAAGGCCGCTCGCCACTGAACCTCGCGCTCTCGACCGACGCGAAGACTTGGCAGGCCGCCCTCGTCCTCGAAAGCCAGCCCGGCGAATACAGCTACCCGGCCCTCATCCAGACCCGCGACGGCCTCGTCCACGCCACCTACACCTGGAAGCGCCAGAAGGTGAAGCACGTCGTCCTCGACCCGACGAAGCTGGAGCCGCGCGCGATGGTCAACGGCGAATGGCCGAAGTGAAACTTCTGCTGTTCCAGAAAAGCGTGCCTATGAAAGCAAGCGCCACGCAGCGAGCCTTCTCCCTTCCGCAGCGGAGGGGAGAAGGTGGCCGCAGGCCGGATGAGGGGTGGGGCCACCCACGCCGACGCACATAACCCCTCACCCCAGCCCTCTCCCCTCCTCCGAGGAAGGGAGAGGGAGAAGACGCACCCAAAACTTCATGCCCCCTTCCCCCGCCACCCGCACCGCCTGGCTCGTCGTCGCGCTGCTCTTCCCCGTCGCGCTGCTGAACTACCTCGACCGGCAGATGCTCGCGGCGATGAAATACTCCGTGATGGGCGACATCCCCAGCATCGCCACCGACGCGAACTGGGGCATGATGCTCGGGCAGTTCAAGTGGGTTTACGCCATCCTCAGCCCCATCGGCGGCTACCTCGCCGACCGCTACAGCCGCCGCTACACCATCTGCGCCAGCCTCTTCGTGTGGTCTCTCGTCACCTGGTGGACCGGCCATGTGAAGTCCTACGACGAACTCCTGTTGGCGCGCTCACTCATGGGCGTGAGCGAAGCCTTCTACATCCCCGCCGCCCTGGCCCTCATCGCCAACCACCACCTCGGCGAGACCCGCTCGCGGGCCGTGGGGTTCCACCAAATGGGCATCTACGTCGGCATCATGATTGGCGGCTTCAGCGGCTACGTGGCAGACGCGCCGAGTCTGGGCTGGCGCTGGGCCTTCGACGTGACCGGAGCCATCGGCGTGCTCTACGCCGTTCCGCTGCTCTTCCTCCTGCGCGACGCCCCGAAGACCATTGATGCCAACGCGAGTGTGGTTCCCCGCGCGACCGGCTTTGGCGAGGCGGCGAAGGAGTTGCTGACCAACCGCTCCTTCATCCTGCTCGTGCTCTTCTTCACCCTGCCCGCGCTCGCCGGCTGGGTGGTAAAGGACTGGATGCCCGCCATCCTCAAAGACAAGTTCAACATCGGCCAAGGCAAAGCCGGCGTCTCCGCCACGCTCTTCGTGAACCTCGCCTCCCTCGTCGGCGCGCTCGTCGGCGGCTGGCTCGCAGACCGTTGGATGCGTCGCAGCGAACGCGGCCGCATCTTCACCAGCGCCCTCGGCATGAGCCTGCTCATCCCCGCCCTCTTCGGCGTGGGCAACTCCGGCTCGCTCGGAGTCGCCATCTTCTTCCTCGTCCTCTTCGGCCTGGGCTGGGGCGCGTTCGACTGCAACAACATGCCCATCCTCTCCCAAATCGTCCGGCCCGAACTGCGCGCCACCGGCTACGGCGTGATGAACCTCGTGAGCATCAGTTGTGGCGGCTTCGCCGACGTGGCCTTCGGTGCCTTGCGCGATGCCAAAGTGCCGCTCAATCTCATCTTCGGCGTCTTCGCGGCGACGGCGATGTTGTCGGTCATCCTCGTGCTGCTCATCCGTCCCAAACGTGACTTGTCCCTCTGATATGAAAACCATGCTTAACCTCAGCTCAACCCTGCTGCTCGGCCTCCTGCTCCACAGCGCCGCCGCCGCGGCGTTCCCCGTCTCCACCATTGACCTCGCCGCCGAGACGCAGCGCCAAGTCATCGTAGACCGCGAGCCCGGCCCGTATCTCGGCCATCCGACCACCGTGCTGCTCGAAGACGGCAAGACGATGCTCATCGTGTATCCGAAAGGCCACGGCAAGCCCGGCCAGTATCACGTCCGCCTCATGGACAGCCCCAAAGGCTCCGACTGCGCCTACCTCGGCGTCGAAGACCTGCCCGACGCCACCATCGTCACCACGACCTACGGTCACTGGACCACGAACGAAGCACCCTACATCGTCAGCGTGCGTCTCAAGCTCACCGAGCTAGACGCGAAGGCCCAGGTCGCGCCCAAGCCCGCCGCGAAGTAGAGCGAACCATGGCTTTCTCCAGCGCACCTCACATTGCGCGTTGAATCCTCCGCCGCACCCGGACAGGTTAAATCGAGAAGCATGAACCCGCTCCCATCCGGCTTGCTGGGCTGCCTGCTGCTGGCGGCCACCCTGTCAGCCGCCGCGCCCGTGCCTGCGGAGCCGCAGCCGGACCGGCGGAATCACTGGAGCTTTCAACCGCTCACCGTCGCGCCGGGCACGCACTCGGTGGACTCCTTCATCGCCGCGAAGCTCAAGGCTAGCGGCTTGAAAATGTCACCGCCCGCAGACCGCGTGACGTGGCGGCGGCGCGTGAGCTTTGACCTCGTCGGCCTGCCGCCGACGCCCGAGCAGGTGGCTGCGTTCGTTGCGGACAAGAGCAGCGATGCCTTCGCGCGCGTGGTGGATGAACTGCTCGCCTCACCCCGCTACGGCGAACGTTGGGCGCAGCACTGGCTCGACGTGGTGCGTTACGCCGACACGCACGGCTTCGAGGTGAACACCGAGCGGCCCAACGCCTGGCCTTACCGCGACTACGTCATCCGCGCCTTCAACCGCGACACGCCTTACGACCAGTTCATCCGCGAGCAACTCGTGGGCGACGCGCTGGGCGAGGACGCGGCGACGGGTTTTCTGCTCACCGCCTCGGTGCTGCTGCCGGGGCAGATTGGCGCGGACGATGTTTCCAAACGGCTCGCCCGCCAGGACTCGCTGGATGAAATCGTGGTGAACATCGGCCAGACCTTTCTCGGCCTGAGCATCGGCTGCGCGCGCTGCCACGACCACAAGTTCGACCCCATCAGCGCGCGGGATTACTACGCCATGCAGGCGTTCGTCGCCGGCGTGGAATACAACGAGCGGGAGCTGCGCACCCCCGAGGCTACCGCAGCGCGGCGCGAGGCGGAGCAACTCAAGGCGCGGCTCGCCGAGCTGGGCCGGCAGCTCGCGCGCTTCGCTCCGCTGGCGCGTTCCGGCATCGAGCGCCCGCCAGTGAACGCGCGGGAGAACATCGACCGGTTTGCGCCGGTCAAGGCCAAGCGCGTGCGCTTCACCATCAAGGCGACGAACAGCCTCGAGCCTTGCGTGGACGAACTGGAGGTCTTCGGTGCGGGACCGGAGAACTTCGCCCTCGCCAGTGCTGGCACGCTCGCCACGGCCTCCGGCAGCGCCGTCGCCGCTGACCGCCACGAGCTGCGCTTCGTCAACGACGGGCGCTACGGCAACGCGCGCAGTTGGCTGTCCAACGAGCCGGGCCGGGGCTGGGTGGTGCTGGAGTTTCCCGCCGAGCAGACCATCGAACGCGTCGTCTGGGGCCGCGATCGCGAGGGGCAGTTCGCCGACCGCCTGGCCACCAACTACGTCATCGAGGTCGCCGGCGCGACGGGCGAGTGGCGGGTCGTGGCGGACGCGACGGACCGCGAGAAGTTCGACCCCGCCGCCCGCCGCGCGTTGGCCTTCTCGACCAAGGGCCTCGGGGCCGACGAGGCGAAGCAGGCCGAGACGCTGAACCAGGAGAAGGTCGCGCTCGAAGCGAAAATCAAAGCCACCGAGAACGCGCAGAAGGTCTTCGCCGGCACGTTCCGCAAGCCCGACGACATCCGCCTGCTGCATCGCGGCGACCCCGAGCAACCGAAGGAACCGGTCACTCCCGCCGTCCTCAGCGCCCTCGGTGACTTGAAGCTGCCGCCTGACGCGGCCGAGCAGGACCGCCGCCGCGCGCTGGCCGACTGGATTGCCAGCCCGCAGAACCCCCTCACCGCCCGCGTGATGGTGAACCGCATCTGGCAAGGCCACTTCGGCACCGGCCTCGTCGAGACCGCGAGCGACTTCGGGCGCAGCGGGACGAAGCCCTCGCATCCCGAGCTGCTCGACTGGCTCGCCGCCGAGTTCATCCGCAGCGGCTGGTCGGTCAAGCACATGCACCGGCTCGTGGTGCTGTCGGCAGCGTATCGGCAAAGCAGTGTTCAGTGGTCAGTGGTCAGTGGTCAGTCCCGAGGGCGTCCGTCCGCCCCACTGAACACTGAACACTTCAAAGCCCAGCAGCTCGACGCCGACGCGCGCCTCCTCTGGCGTTTTCCCGCCCGCCGCCGCGAAGCCGAGACCATCCGCGACACGATGCTCGCGGTGAGCGGTCAGCTCGACCTGAAGATGTATGGACGCGGCTACAACCTCTTCGCGCAGCGCGGCGGCCTGAGCGGCTTCACGCCCGTCGAGACCTTCAGCGGCGAGGGCCTGCGCCGGATGATTTACGCGCACAAGGTCCGGCGCGAACGCGAGGCGGTCTTCGGGGCCTTCGACTGTCCCGACGCCGGCCAGAGCACCGCCCGCCGCCGTGAGAGCACCACGCCCATCCAGGCGCTCAATCTCTTCAACAGCCGCTTCACCCTCGACCAAGCCGCTGCCCTCGCCGCCCGCGTGCAGCGCGAAGCCGGCGACGACCTCGCGCAGCAAATCACGCGCAGCTACCGACTCGCTCTGAGCCGCACGCCAACCGCTGCCGAACTCGCCGACGCCGCTCCAGCCGTCCGCGCCCACGGCCTGGCCACGCTGGCCCGCGCGCTGTTCAACTCGAACGAATTCCTCTTCCTGCCCTGAGTTGGGACGGTGCCGGCGGCGGGTAGGGCGGGGTGTCCTCACCCCGCCGTCGGCCACCCAGATGCCACAGGCCCTCGGCGGCGCGCTGAGGACAGCGCGCCCTACCAGCGCCGTTACGTCCTTTAACCCGAGGGCTGCTGTAGCGGCGGTCTGCGACCGCCGAGTGGCGTGTCCCTTTGGTCTCGTCGCTCCCCGTTGGCCTGCTGCCACCGCAACTCGGCGCTCACAGAGCGCCGCTACAGTTGCCACGTCCGGGCGGGTGTGGCATCCGCCTCACTTCAAATCATTCAGCAAGTCCTCCACCGACTTGTCCTTCTTCAGCTTGGCCGTCGGGTCGAGGTGGGCGGTGGCGGTCTCGGCGTGGAAACGCAGGTGGCCCCACAGGTCGGGGTGCAGGCGGGCTTCGCTCGGCGCGTCGGCGGTGATGGTGGTGGCCTTGTTCGACCAGTAGAGGCGGCGCAGAACTTCGTTGCCGTCGCGGCCGGTGGTGAGGATGCCCCAGTCCATTTTCAAGCGCGCGCCAGCGGTGGGCTTGATGCCGAGCGCGGCCAATGGCACGGAGGCTTCCACGCACCAACCACGGTCCGTGTCGCCCATCGCGACTTGCGCGCCGGGGACTTTCGTGACGCGGTCGAAGGTGAGTTCGGCGACGGGCGAAGTGACCTTCCACGCCTCGCTCTCCTTCGCGCCGGGGAACACGGGCTGGTAGAGCACGGCGGCGGGTTCGCTGCCCGCGATAGTGAGCAGCAGCCGCAGGTCGCCGGCGACGGGGGCCTTGCGGTCGGCGGGCGCGGCGGGGTCGGTGCCGAGCTGGAGGTCCACGCTCGCGCCGGTCTTGAAGAGCCGGTCCCACTGCGTGCCGGTGTTCTTGAACGGCCCGCGCGCGTTCGCCTCGTAGCAGAGGTAGAGTCGCGTGTCGTCCCACGCGACGCGGAAACGCACGTCCTCCTCGACGGTCGCGCTGACCACGGGCCAGTCGCCGGGCGAGCCGTCAATCTTCGGGGCCTTGTCCACGCGGAAGCAGTCCACCACGGCGGCGCGTGCGTAGGCCTCGCGGCGCTCGTGGACGCGCTCCCACTCCTGCGCGCGGGCCACGTCGGCGGCGGTCACGTCGAAGGTGTGGTTGATGCGCTTGAACTTCTCGAGGCCGGCCACCTCGACGACGCTCGCGTGGTTGTGGCCGGCGACGAGGTAATACTTGTTGTCCGCCACGCTGCGGCAGAACCAACCCCAGAAGTGTTCCTGCCCCGCCGTGACTTGCTCGAGCCGCAGCCCGCGTTCGCGCGATGCCAGGCTCCACGCCTGCGCACGCGGCTCGCGGAGGTCGCGGAAAATCTGTCCGGCGAACAGGCCGTCGCTAGTCCAGATGTTCCACGCGCCCATGTTCGCGTGGATGACGGTGAACTCGCCGAGGTCGCCCGCGTGCGCCGTCTCGTGACCCACCCACGAGAACTGCGACACGACCTGGTCGGGCCGCCAGGGCTTGATGCTCTGCTGCACGCCGGCGGGTTCGCTCGCGTAGGTCCAGAGCGGCGCGCCGCTCGGCGTGAGCACGGCCTCGCCGAGCTTGCCGTCGCCCATGCGTTGGAAGTTGCCGTTGTCGAGGCGGACGAACTGCCGGCCTTCGAGCGCCTCGATGCGTTCCTCGGCATAGACCGGCACGCCGCTGGGGAGAAACTCCTTCACGACCCAGCGCGTGCGGCTGGCCTGGATGCTCAAGTCGCGCTGGAACGGCGTGAGTCCGTTCATGTCGGCGGGTTTGGGCGTGAGCTGGATTTCGCTCGCCTGCACCACGCCGTCGCCGTTCCGGTCGGTGAAGATGAACTTGAAGTTGGCCAGCACCGGGGTGCCCAACTCGGCCAGCAGCCGCCCGTCACGCAACGGCTCGAAGGCATTCGCCTGCCCGACAGCGGCGACGAGTTTGAGGCGGTCGCCCGTGTGCAAATACACCGCGCCGTAAGGCTGCTCGGGCCCGTGAGTTTGAAAACTCGTCACGAGATAGTCGCGGCCTTGCACGCGGATGGGGATGTCGCCCGCGCGCGTGGCGCCGAGCCACGTGAGGTTCTTCAGGCGCGTCTTGCCGCTCTGCCAGTCGAGGTCGAACTCCATCGGGCCGTAGAAGAGCCGGCGCTTGTCCCACGGGTCGAGCGCGCCCGCGCCGCCGTAGGCCGTGGGTCCGAGGAACTCCTGGAGGAACTTGCCGTCGGTGGTCCACTGGCTGATGCGCTTGGGGTGGTAAGTCCAGTCCACGGCCCAGAGACGGTCTGTGCTGTCCACGGCGAGCGCGGTGACGTCGTTGAAGCGGTTCGGGTCCCACGCGCCTTCGCGATAGCCGCCCGGCGTGCCGATGCTGCGCAGGAACTTTCCGTCGGGCGCATACACGCGGACGTTCCGGCGCTCAGGTGCGGAGTCGAAGACGAAGAGGTTGCCGGTGCGGTCGAAGGCGAGCGCGGTGGGACGCTGCAAGTCCGCGACGAGCGGCAGAGTCGTGGCGCTCGCGAGATTTACCTTGAGCACCTTGCCGCCTGTAGCCGCGAAGAGGTCGCCCTGCGCGTTGAAGGCCAGCAGATTTCCCGGCGACCACTCGTGCCCAATCTCTCCCACGCCCGTCAGCGGCAGCTCGCGTTCGACCTTGCCCGTCGCGGCGTCCACGACTTCGAGCCGTTCATTCATCAACGGGTCCACGCCCGCGCTGCCACCGAGGTGGCGCAACGGCGCGACGCCGTAGAGCCGGCAGCGCGACGGTTCGATGACCGCCGCGCCGTGGTCGTCGCGGAAGCCGTATTCGTCGCGCACGAGGAACTGCTCGACGACCCGCAGCCGCAACGCGCGCGTGCTGACCTCGCGCCCGAAGTCCACGTAGCTGTCGCAGTAGCGCGCCGTGCCGTTGTAGGCCGGAAACCCGCTGTGATGATAGTGCCGCGCCTGCGTGAACTCGCCGACCTTCTCCCAGCCTTCGCGCGCGTTGAGCGACGGCGTGCCCGTGCCGGTGAACGCCTCGACCACGGCGCGTTTCGCCTCCATCTGCCGCACAGCCAGACCGCGCGCGAGCTGCGGCGTAGCCCACTCCATCATGTAAATGCCGGGGTCGCTCTCGCTCACGGGCGCGGTGCGTTGGGCGTCCCAGCCGCCGTCCTTGTCGAGCTTGCCGGAGCTGACGCGCACGGTCGCGCCGGGCACGAGGCTGCTGAAGCGGCGCGCAAGCAGCTTCATCCCTTCGAGCCGGCCGCCCCAGACTTCGCCAGCGGGCTTGGCCTTGCCGGACTTGTCATCGAGGTCGAGCGGCGCGGCGGTCTTCGCCGGGTCTTCGATGTCCGCGAGCAAGTCATCCGCGCCCCGGCTGAACGTGACGCGCAGCGCGCGCGTGCGGGTGTTCTCGGGCGCGGGCCAGACGGCCCAGACGTTCGTGTCCGGCTGCGTGAACGGGAGCCATTGCGACGCGTCGTCAGCCTTCGGCGGATACGGCGCACCGGGCTTGTGGACGCTGAGTTTCACCTGCTGGCCTTTCGGATACGGGAAGACCACCGAGCCGAGCGCGACCGGCTGATGGAACGCGAGCACGATGTGCTGCTGCCGCCCGCCGCCCTGCGAAGTTTCCAGATAAGTCAGGCCCGTCGGCCCGTAGCCCGGCGGCGTGCCGGTGACGCGGAAGAGGCGCAGGAAGTCATTGCGCGGGTCGGGGACGATTTCGTAGGCGGCGCGCTCCTTGCGCTTCACCGGGTAGAACGGCAGGCAGTTCTGCACGTCCACGTCGGCGGGCGCGGCGGCGTTGATCAACCAGTCGTCAGCGGAGCGGATGGCAAGGAAGACTTTCCCATCGCGCGCGGCGACGCCTTGGATGCCGCGATTGCGGGTGTTCGACGGCGGCAACATCGCGACCGTGCGGACGGCCTTCGTGGCGATGTCCACGCCCCAGATGGCCTCGGTGCGTTGGTCGAGGCCCCGGCTGGCGGCGAAGTTGTTCGCGGGCGCGACGGCGAAAACTGTTTTGCCATCGCTCGCCAGCCACCACGCGCCGGTGAAGGCCTCGAAGGAATGGTGCGCCCAGAGCCGCTTGCCGCCGGTGTCGCACTCGATGAGCGAGACGCCGCTCTCCGCGACGGGCGCGCCGAGATAGACCTTGTCGCCCGCGACACACGCGGAGCGCGGCGGCGAATGGTCCGCGAGCCAGCCGCCGGGGCCGCTGACGGAATTCATCCACGGCGTGCGGTCGGGAAAGAGGGAGCCGACGTTCGGATACGCGGTCATCTCGTAGCGCAGCTCGAGGCCGGGATGCGTGATGGCCTTCATCTCGTAGCGGCCCGGCGACACGAACTTCCCGGCCTCGTCCTTCAAGTCCCAGCGTTCCTCGCCCGTGCCGGCGGGGCGCTCGTCGTTGGCCATCACGTTGCGCACGCGCCGGCCCGACGCGTCGTTGATGGCGACGGTGAGCTTGCCCGCCTGCGGCAATGTGTAGGGCAAGGCGAATGGCGGCTGCGCGTTCGCCGCGAGCGTGGCGGCGGGCGCGGGCGCGGGCGCATCGCCGAGTTCGAGAATGGCGTTGAGCGCGTCGAGCTTCGCGACCTGCGGCGACTGGAAGCTGGTCTTGGTGATTTCGATTTTCAGCCCGCGCGTTTCCAGCGGCGACGGAAACGTCACGGCGCGCGCCTCGCCCAGCCGCGTTGCGCTGAAGGTCTTCACGACCTTCCACTCCTCGGGCGTGCCGACGGCGGGGTTCACGCCCGCCGGGCCGACGAACGTGTAGAGCGCGAACTTCTCGAAGTTGTCCGCGAGCACCAGCCCCGCGAGCCGGCGCGGCGCGGCCCACGACAGCACGAACCACGACGGCTGCAGCTCGCTGATGGGCGGGCGCGAGTTGATGCCCTTCTGGTCCCTGCCGGACGACTCCCAACCACGGCCGCCGTTGGGCCGCGTGACGAGCGACGCGGGCGCGGCCTCGCCGTCGGCGTTGGCCGTCGCGCCAGGCGTGACGTTGTGCAAGCGCGCGGCGAGCAGCCGGAGTAGGTGCAAATCCACGCGCCCGCGCGGCTCGGCCACGGAGCAGAGCAGGGCACGCGTCACGGTGCCGGGCGGGAAGGTCAGGACGTGCGGATGGTTTTGCGCGGCGGCGGAATCAGACTTCAGCCACTGCGCCGCGTTCGCCGGGTCGCCGGGGTAGGGCGCATCCGCCCGCAGCACGCGCACTTCCCCCAAGCCCCCGAGTAGCGTGCCGACGCGCACCGGCTTGGTGAACGCGATGCGGAAGTGAACCGCTTCCTTCCCGCCCTCCTTCGCCTGCGCCGCCGACCACGACCGCCGCTCGCCGCCAAGGCCCAGCACCCACCGAAGCTGGTCCACCGTGGCGACGGTGGCGGTGTTGCCCACGAAAGCTTGTGAGGCGGCAGCGTCCACGTCGGCGAGCGTCGCGGACGAGTCGAAGAGCGCGGCGGGCGCGGCGCTGACGCCGAACCTGAGGGCGATGTGGAGGACGAGGAGGAACTGGCAGACACGCGGCACGTTGCTCATATCAATTCAAACTTGCCTGACTGGCAGTGGGTCGTGGTCATGCTTCAGGCTAGCCAAGCCTCGGCGGGCAAACAAGCCCTGTCCCGGCAGCGGGCGAGGGTATGGCAACCGATGTCAGGATGAAATGAGGCTGAAACAGCACACTTGGAACGCAACTTTTGACGAGCGCCTCGCGAGCTACACCGGCTCGGCAAGCGGTGGAACAACCGGGACATGGTCGCGGCCGTTGGGTCAACGAGGGCACGGTGCGCCAGTGGCAGCAGCATTAACGCGAGCCGGGCACCAAGTCCTGGCTGCGCGACGAGCGGGGCAGGCCGTAGGCGACGGGCGCCCGCTCAACGCGGCGCAGGAGAAGGAAGTTTGCCCGCTCATCGCCAACCAACTGCCCGACCAGCTCCAACTGTCCTTTGCCCTGTGGCTCCGCAAAGCGGCGGCCCCACAACAGGCGACACGCTATAGCCTCAAGCTGCCCGTGCGCACGTCAGCGCGCTACGAGGCGGGTTGGGGCCCGCTGATGAACTACTTCCTGCCCGGCCTCAAGCTCAAGGCGAAGCAGCCAGAAAAGAGCGCGTGGAAGAAGCGCGGCGAACCGGCCCGCCGCCGCGCCTAAAAAAGGGCGTGCAATGGCCGCCACCCCTACCTAAATTAGGACTTATGTTCCCCATTGCGGACACGAAAAGCCCGGCGGCGGTCCAGGCCGCCGTGGTCTCCATCCACGGCGAGATGTTCAGCCGGGGGGACCGGGGCTTCATCCCCAAGGCATTCGCGTGGGCCATGGACGCGTTTCAGGGGAACTACCGGGATTACCAGCCCATTGACGCGCTCTATCACGACCTGGAGCACACCCTGCAAGGCACCTTGTGCTACGCGCAAATCATCCAGGGCCGCCAGCGCGCCGGGGCCGCGCCAGCGGTGCCCCAGCGGATTTTTGAACTCGGCCTGCTGGCCATCCTCCTCCATGACACTGGCTATTTGAAGGTGCGCGGCGACAACGAGGGCACCGGCGCGAAATACACCCTCATCCACGTCAGCCGCAGCGCGAATTTCGCCCAGCAGATCCTCGCCGAGAAAAGGTTCTCCACCGAGGACGCCGGCATCGTCATGCGCATGATCCGCTGCACGGGCGTCAACGTGAAGCTCGACGCCATCCCGTTTCAGGGCGAGGTCGAACGCACCGTCAGCTTCTGCATCGGCACGGCGGACCTGGTGGGCCAGATGGCGGCGGCGGACTACGTGGCCAAGCTGCCCATCCTGTTCGCCGAGTTCGCCGAGGCCGCGCGTTACAGCGGCACGAAGACGATGTTCGAGAGCGCCGAGCACCTGCTGAAGGCGACGCCGATGTTCTGGGAGAAATACGTGCGGCCCAAGCTCGAGAAGGATTTCCAAGGCGTCTATCGTTTCCTCAACGCGCCGTATCCCGACGGCCCGAACCCCTACCTCGCGCACATCGAGGCGCACATCGCGCGCACGCGGCAGCTCGCCGCCGAGCCGGTGTCGCTCGTCGCCCAGTAGTGGGGCAGCCGTCCCGGCTGCCAT
>JAYTIO010000205.1:0-4196 GCA_043731805.1 Pedosphaera sp.
GACTGGGTGGCCCGTTCCCCCACCGGCCACCGACTATGGGAGGAGGATGCCGGCAACCGCCGCGTTGAGCAGCGTGGCGGTGAAGCCGACGAAGAGCGCCTTCAAGCCCAGCCGCGCGAGGTCGTGCCGACGTTCGGGGGCCATCGCGCCGATGCCGCCGAGCTGGATGCCGACGGAGGCGAAGTTCGCGAAGCCCGTCAGCGCGAACGCGGTGAGCTGGTAGGAGCGCGGCGTCATGAAGTCGGGCGTGGCCTTCCAACCTTTCATCAGGAGGTAGGCGTAGTGCTCGTTGATGGAGAGCTTCGCGCCCAGCAGCGTGCCGACCTTGCCGATGTCCGCCGACTCGACGCCCATCAGGAACGCGGCCGGAGAGAACACCCAACTGAAGATGGTTTGCAGCGACAGGTCCTTGCTGACCAAGCCGAGCAGCGCGTCGAACATCGCCACGAACGCGATGAACACGATGAGCATCGCGGCGACGTTGAAGGCCAGTTTCAGGCCGTCGCCCGTGCCGGCGGCGGCGGCGTCAATGGCGTTGACGTAAGGGGATTTCGTTTGCTGCGTCCTCACCGTGCCCGCCGTCTCGGGCTGGCCAAGTTCGGGGAGAAAGAGCTTCGAGAGATACAGGCTGCACGGGCAGGCCATGATGCAGGTGGTGAGCACGGCGACGGGGTCCGCGCCGTAGTTAATATAGACGACCATCATGCCGCCGGAGATGTGGGCCATGCCGCTGGCCATGAGCGCGAAGAGTTCGGAGTTGGTCATGCGCGGCACGTAGGGCTTCACGATGAGCGGGGCCTCGGTCTGGCCCATGAAGACGTTGGCTGAGACGGAGAGCGTCTCCGCGCCGCTGGTGCCCATGAGGCGCACCATGACGACGGCCATCATGCGGACGCACCATTGCAGCACGCCGAAGTGGTAGAGCACGGTGAAGAACGCTGAGACGAAGAGGATGGGCGGCAGGGCCTTGAAGGCGAAGATGAACATGAACTCCTTGCCCGGGTTGAGCGCGAGGTCGCCGGGCTTGGCGAGGTTGCCGAAGACAAATTCCGCGCCCTTGTCCGAGAAGCTGATGAAGCTCACGACGATGATCTTCGCTTCGTTGAAGGCTTGGTTGACGATGGGCACCTTCAGGACCAGCAGCGCGAGGATGACTTGCAACGCGATGCCCCAGCCGATGGTGCGCCAGTTCACGGCGCGGAGGTTCGCGGAGAACATGGCCACGAGGCCGAAGAAGCAGAACACCCCGGCGCACGCCTGCCCGCGCGGGCCGATGGCTTCGCGTAACCCGTAGGCCGCGAGGCCCAGCGCCAGCACGGCGGCGGCGATGCCGAGCCGCCAAGTCAGCGGCGTGGGCGGATGCAGCGCCGGCGGGGGCTGCTGCAACTCAGTGGCCGGGACTGGCTCCGGGGCATCGTCGGGGGTTTGCATGGGTGTTTGGTCTGGCGCGTTGATGCCACAAGCGTTGGGGAGCGGACAGGGAAAACTTTGCGACGGGGGACGTTTTCCCGTGCTCTCGCGAACGAAACCTTGAGTCGCGCACCCCGCCCCATCATCGTCCCCGCCACAACTCACTGCATGGCCACTGACTCAGCCGCTTCCGCTCTCGACCGCGCGCGCCACAAGGCCTACTGGCGGCTCCTCCCGCTGCTCTTCGCCTGCTACGTCATCGCCTACGTGGACCGCGCGAACGTCTCCATCGCGAAGCTCACGATGACGAAGGATTTGCCGGGCTTCGACAACGCCGTCATCGGCCTCGGCGCGGGGATGTTCTTCCTCGGCTACTTCCTGCTGGAGATCCCCGGCACGCTCATCGTCGAGCGCTGGAGTGCGCGCAAGTGGATCAGCCGCATCATGGTCTCGTGGGGCATCATGGCCGCGCTTACCGCGCTGGTGAAGACGCCGGAGCAATTCTACGGCGTGCGGTTCTTCCTCGGCCTTGCGGAAGCCGGCTTCTTCCCCGGCATTATCGTCTATCTCACGCACTGGTTCCCCAGCCGCGACCGCGCCAAGGCGCTGGCCTACTTCCTCGTGGCCACGCCCTTCGCGCAGATCATGAGCCCGAAGATTTCCAACGCCCTGCTCAAGATCGGCACCGTCGAGGTGGTCAACGGCCTGCCCGTGCAGCACGCTCAGTTCATGGGCCTGCAAGGCTGGCAGTGCGTTTACATCTTCTGGGGCATCCCCGCCGTGGTGCTGGGCGTCGTGGTGTTCTTCGCCCTCACCGACCGGCCCCGCGACGCGAAGTGGCTTACGCCCGAGGAACGCGACGCCTTGGAACAGGAGCTGGAACGCGAGCGCGCCGCCCGCGCCCAAGGCAAGCGCATGACCGTGCTCGAAGCCCTGCGTCACCCGAAGGTGCTGCTGCTCGCGCTGGCCTACTTCTGCATCGTGACCGGTAGCTACGGCGTGGAGTTCTTCATGCCGAGCATTCTGAAGGACTGGTATGGCATGAGTTTCAACCAACTCACCTGGCTCATCATGCTCCCGCCGGTCCTCGCGCTGGCCGGCCAGCTTTTCGTCGGGTGGAGTTCCGACCGGCACAAGGAGCGGCGCTACCACGCCGTCGTGCCCATCGTCATCGGCGCGTGCGCCATCGGCCTCGCGCCCTTCACGCGCGGCGAGCTGTGGCTCACGGTGCTGTGCTTGATGGTGGCCTTCGCGGGGTTCAAGTCCTACATGCCCGCCTTCTGGGCACTGCCCAGCCTCTTCCTCACCGAGGCGGCGGCGGCCGGCAGCATCGGGCTAATCAACTCGGTCGGAAACCTCGGCGGCTTTCTCGGCCCCACCGTGCTGGGCGAGGTGGAGAAACGCACCGGCTCTTTCGCCGGCGGCCTCTACTTCCTCTGCGCCTCGATGCTCATCTCAGCGACGATCATTTTCTTCCTCGGCCTCGGGCACCGGGAGAAAGCGGGAAAGTGAGCGGGTGGGAAAGTAAGCGAGTGAGCGAGTGAGGGACGCGCCCGAGTTCCCGCGAGTTTAGCCGTGAGCTGGCGCTGGTAGGGCGCGCTGTCCTCAGCGCGCCGCCGAAGGTCCGTGGCGTGTGGGTGGCCGACGGCGGGGTGGGGACACCCCGCCCTACCTCCACAGGCGTGTCGGTCGTGAGAGCCCCGTCCTATCCCCTAGTCCCCATCCGCTAGTCCCCATCCCCTTGTCTGTCACGGTGCGCGCAGCACCGTGTAGACGCGGGCGAACCACTGCGCCGGGCTCTCGGGGCCGCTCGGGGCGGGCGCGGGGGGCGTGCGGCTCACGATGGCCGCGCGGACGGTTCCCTGGGTCACGAGCGACTCCAGCACGGGCGTGGCTCCGGAGACGGCCACGAGCTTGGCGCTGCCGCCTTTGAGCGCGGCGGCGTCGGCGGGGGGCAGGCCTTGCGGGAAGTTGACGAACAGCACCACCGCGCCGACCCCGGTGCCGAAACTGGCGATGTCCGCCGCCCGGCCCGCCGGCCACTCGCGCGGATCACCGGACATATCCCGCTTCAGCTCCTTGACCTCCTTGAGCGTCACGCCCCTGGTCCTGGCCAGCCCGGCTTTGAGCCCTTTGACCTGCGCGTCGTTGACTGGGTTTTTGACCCCTTCGATGACCTCCACGACCACGACCACGGTGCCTTGGTGGTTGAGCACCTTGGCGGCCTCCTCCGCCGCCGCCGAGCCGAGTTGCTCGAACGGCTTCAGGTTCACGCGCGAGGTGCCGTCGGACTGCGAGGTGACTAGGCGGACAGCGGCCCCGACGATGGCGAGGACGGCGAGGATGGCGATGGTGAGGGTTTTCTTGTCCATGAATGATCGGTTGGTGAAGCGGAACTAGAGTGGGGTGAACTAAAACAAAAGGCGGACCGCGAAGCAAGCGGCCGCTCGCGGGCAACTGCGCTGTCCAGCAACACTATGGTTACGCGCCGAGGACCGTGCTGCGCGCGGGCGCAAGGCCTGGCTCAATTGAGTATCCAACTGTTGTCGTTGGCCGTGCCGGAGATGATGCCGCCGAAGGTGATGGGACTGGTCGCAGGCACCAAGTCCAGCGACCCGTCCATAAACACGATGCTCGTCCGTTTACCGTGCGGAATCCCGATGTTCGGCATGCAATAACCCCCGACCGAGTAGTTCATGGGGTCGGTCGGATCGCCGCCAGCCCCGCCGGTATACGACGAGCCGGTGACGCCAAAGTTTCCCGGGGTCAGGAAGTAGGCATAGTGA
>JAYTIO010000206.1:0-5257 GCA_043731805.1 Pedosphaera sp.
CAGCGGCCAAACCCATCGTCCTGCTCCACTGTCCGGTCTTCTAACCCAGTGTCTCCTTTTGATCGCACACGAAAGTCTCCTTTTGAAAGTTACACGACAGTTCCTTTTTTAGGGGTTGATTTCCCCTTCTATGCGGTATCGGCCCACCCGCTGCAAGGCTTTTTCTCCGGCGCAGCTCTAAAAAGCCGGTTTTAGCCCTAAGTAGCTGATAATCAGCGAATAAACCCCGGTTCCAGACCGCTCAACGGCCGGGGATTTCGCGAAAATCCCGGGATTCTCCGGAAAAATCCTAGGATTTTCCGCACGGCTCCCAAGCACCGCCGGAGGAATCCCGGGAGGAATGCGGCGAGCCCCGGGATTTTCGATGCTGCGCTGGGTTTTTTCCGGCGAACCCTGGGATTTTTCCCGCGAATCCCAAGTCCCGTCGGAAAAATCCCAAGCAGCACGCGGCGAAGCTCGGGGATTTCCCGGCGATTCCCCGGCGTGGGCAGGACCTCCCGCAGTCGCCCGTGGGCCGACCGACGCATCGTGAACCTCGTTCCGAGCGGCATCCGGCGGGGACGGGGAACCGCGCCGAGTTACGCGGGAATTTCGAAGAGATGCACCGGCGAGGTGTTGCCCGGGTAGGAGCCGTCGGCGGTTTTCGGGCGGCCGTTGCCGTTGCTGGCCTTGTTCATCGCGGCGACGGCGAAACGTTTGCCGTCGGGATGCAGCGTGACAGAGTGGCAGTTCGCCACGTTGGTGTGCGTGAAGAACGGTTCCTTCTCGCCGGGACGCAGGAACAGAATTTTGCCGCTGCCAGGCTGCCCGCTCGTCACGAGAATCAGATAGCCGCCGGGATGCCACGCGACGTCGAGGACAAAGCCGTCCTTCGCCGCGCCAAATTTCCACTCGGTCTGCTTCTTGCCAGTCGCGGTGTCGAACTTCACCAGCACGGGCGCGCCTTCGAGGAAACCGCCGCCGGCCGGTTCGCAGCCGCCGACGAGCAGCGACTTGCCGCCATCAATAAAGGTCACCACGCGCAGGCCGCACACATCTTGCAGGCGCGAAACCGAGAAGAGCACCGAGGCGTCGAAGTCGCGGATGAGTTGCTTCGTGCCGAAATCCCAAGTCTTCACGCGGCCCTTCAGGTCGCCGAACGCGACGAGCTTGCCCTCGGGCGCGAAGGTCACGGCGAAAACTTCCTCCTCCGCGCGGTGCTCGGCGACGAGCTTGCCCGCCGTGGTCCAGATGCGAATGAACTGGTCGCGACCGCACGTCGCGAGATGCTGGCCATCGGCGGAAATAGCGAGGCGGCGAATCCAGCCGTCGTGCGCCGTGGCGTTCTCCCAAGTCGGCTTAGGCGCGTCGCCCTCATAGGCGATAGCCGCGAGCTTGCCCCAGGTGTCGGCGCAGAACAGCACCTTGTCCTTCGGGTGGAAGGCGAGGTTTTGCACCCAGCCGTTGAAGCCGGTGAGGTGCGGCATCGCCACGAGGTCAACGGGCGATTCTTCCGTCGTCTTCCTGGCGTTCTTGAGCGCGGGCTTCTTCTTCGGCTCGTCGGGAAGCTCGACATCCACGGCGGCCTTGGGTTTCTCGACGACTTTCCAGCGGCGCACGGTGCCTTCCATCGCGCCGGCGGCGAGGAAGTTGCCGCACGGGCTGAAGCGCGCGACGCAGAGCTGGCGGTCGTTTTGGAAAGCCTTGAGTTCCTTGGGCGGGACGAACTGGGTTGGTGGTTGGTCAGGCATAGCGGCAGTAAAATGGCGAATGGCGAATGGCGAATAGCGAATCAACGGTCGAACGCCGTTGCGTCGAGCAACGCGTCGCTTGATGAGCAGGCAACTGGGTCAGAGGTCTCATTCGACATTCGAGATTCAGAATTCGATATTAAGCGAGCGCTTCCTTGATGGGGGCCATGTCCTCGTGCGCGAGCGGGAGGGGCTGGCCGTTGTTGTTGTATTCCACTTTCTTCGTGTCAATGCCCAGCGCGCTGAACCAGGTGTGGAACACCGCGCCGATGTCGTGGCCCTTGTCCTTCACGTCGGTGCCCTGGTCGTTCGTCGCGCCGATGACTGCGCCGGCTTTCAGGCCACAACCGGCCATTGCCATGCTCCACGCCTCGGGCCAATGGTCGCGGCCGACGTGGCCATTCACGCGCGGCGTGCGGCCGAACTCGCTCATCGCGATGACGAGCGTGTGCTCCAAGAGGCCGCTCGCCGCGAGGTCCTCGACGATGGCGGCGAAGGCGCGGTCGAACTTCGGCACGAGCGAGGCGCTGGCGTTGAAGTTGTCGCCGTGCGTGTCCCAGCCGTAGCTGCCGACTTTCACGAAGCGCACGCCGGCCTCGAGCATGTTGCGCGCGACCATCATGTGCTGGCCAATCTCGGTGCGGCCGTAGCGGTCGAGGTCTTTCGCGGGGAGCTTGGTCGTGTCGAAAATGTCCGCGCGCTTCATCAACTCGCTCGCGCTGTCGAAGACGAAGCTGCTCGCCTCGGTGAAGGTCGGGCGACGCTGCGCGGTGTAGCGCCGGTTGAGCAACTCGCGGAGTTCGTTGCGTTCCTCGTCTTCCTCCACCGTCAGCGACACATGGCGCAGCAAATCCTCCGGCGGCTTGCCGTCGCCGAACGCGAGCGAGCCGTATTTCGGGCCGAGGAAACCGGCGTCCTCGGCCTTGAAGCCGCCGCTGCCGGGCTTGACCCAGACGTAGGCGGGGAGCTTCGACGCGGTCGGTCCCATGAGCTTCGCGATGGAGGAGCCGAAGAAGGGATAGGCTACGCCGCGATTCTTCGGGTCGCCGCGCTGGATGCGCGCGACGCCGGAGGAATGGGCGTTGTCCTTCGTCGCCAGATTCCGCACGACGCAGAGGCGATGCGCCTGCTTCGCGCACTGCGGCATCAGCTCGGAGAAGTGCGTGCCGGGCACGCTCGTCTTGATGGTGCGGAAGGGGCCGCCGAACTCGGTGTTGGGCTTCGGGTCCCAGCTCTCGAGCTGGCTCATGCCGCCGTCGAGCCACACGAAGAGCACTTGCTTCTCCCTCTTGCGCATCGCCTCGGCGGCCTGCGGTGAAATGAGGCCGCCCAGAGTGCCGAACGCGAGGGCACCGGCGGACGCGCCGAGAAACTGGCGGCGGGAGGTGGCGTGCTCCCAGGGTTTACAGAGGGGGTTCATGGTTTGGAAACGGGAGGAGCGGTGTTTTGTGATTTTGCCCATCCGGGTAAATGGGCTTTCAAGCGCTCGACTGTGTGACGCCACTTAGGTGTTGTTGGTTGGCAAACGGTGTTCTGATTGCCGAACAGCCCAACCTCGTTAAGGGCTTTGTTCTCAGCGACAGTGTCGAGCCACTCGACCCGGACAAAATACTCGGCTTTGTCGGGGTCGGGGGCGCTTTCCTTAAGCCTTGATGAGTCTTTGAGCACTTCCAAACACGGGCGGTCACCTTCAGGAGTCTTTACCTTGAAGTCGTTGACGGATTGAACCGCCTCGGTGACGCGACCAACTCCAACGTATCCGGTCTTGGGAATCTTGACCCATACGCGGTCACCCGGCGAAAGCAGCTTAAGCGTCTGGCTATACCAACTGCCACCGCCGCCACTGATGTAGCCGAACTTCCGTGCATCCTCCCATGACCGCCAGCCAAACGAGACGTAGTATTCTCCGTTCCATGGTTCCTTCTCGCCTGAGCGTGTTCCGATGACGGCGGCGTTCACTTGAGTTTCGCCCGGGTCAATCAGCCAAGCCCGGCTTAGAAACTTCTCGGTTCCGTGCTGAAAGACTTGGAAGAAAATGGCGTTGATAGCGACATCCCGGCTGTTGAGGTATCCAATGATGCGCTCGGTAGAGTCGTCGAGTTCTGCTGCCACGAGAATTATCTGATGCGATTGATTCAAGGTTTCAGCGTCAAGCTCGATACCGAAGCGCTGTTTGAATGCCTCGTCAAAGTTTCCACCCTTGGAGAATCGCTGATAAATCTGAGTTATCTTTTCCGCCGTGAGTTTTTCAACCCAGGAGGCATAGTCCAACGCTTGCGCAACGATTTCACGTGGTGTTCGGTCTCGCTTGAGTTCGACGAGGACCAGTGACGAGTCAGGAGCGATGGCAAGCAGGTCAATCCGACCACCCAAGCCGGTCTGTTCCTGTCGGCCAATCAGCATCCATTCGCTGGAGAGAATGTCAGGCGCGCGAACAATCATCTCCTCCAACTGCTGCTCGGTGGCGAGGCTGGCAGTCGCGAGAGGGCTGGGCTTCTCCCCTACTTTCCAGATGGCGTGCTTGATGGGCATGGGGGACAGAACTCAGTGGTTCGTGAAAAACTCCATACTCGAAAGCATCGCCCAAGCGTAATGGCCCAGCGCCTTCTCGCGGGTGGCGGCGTGCTTTGTCAGATATTTCGCCAGCTCATCCTTCTCCTCGGCCACGGGCGGACGGGACAGGATGGCGTGATACAACTCGTCTGCGACCGCTCCCGCGTCCGTCTGCGCGGCGACGCGGTCAATGAGGTTGCCCTTGCGGCGCTGGAGCGACCAGAGCACGAGGTCGTTGTTCCGCAGGAAGAGCGCGGCGCGGAGGGTCGGGTTGACGTTCAGCTCCGGCTCCTTGGCCGCGTTGGCGAAGGCGGCGTGGAAGGCTTTCTCAAAATCTTTCTGCGTATGTTTCTTGCCCTCGATGCCTTCCCAGCTCTTGCCGCCCACGACGCGCTCCTGCTCGCCGGTCGCCGCGAGGAAGGCGCGGGCCAGTTGCTCGGCGGAAAGCGGTCGTTCCTTCGCGACGGTGAAGAGTTCTTCCGGCACAGCCTTGGCTCCGGCGGGCAGCAGGCTCGCGCGCTGGTAGGTCTGCGTGAGCGCGAGTTCGCGGATAAGCCATTGCAGATCGAACTTGTGCTCGGTCAATTCCTTGGCGAGCAAGTCGAGCAGCTCAGGATGCGACGCGGGGTTGTCGCTGTGATTGAGGTCGAGCGGCTCGACGAGGCCGCGGCCCATGAGCTGCCACCAGACGCGGTTGGCGATGTTGCGGGCGAAGAGCGGGTTCTCCGGCGACGCGAGGCGGGCGGCGAGTTCCTTGAGCGGGCTGAACTTCGGCACGCCGGTCACGCGCTTCTTGGGGTCGGGCGGGACGAGCCAGATTTCGTCCTTCGCCGGGTCCGGCAAGGGCACTTCCTCGCCGAGCGGCACGCGCGGGCCGGTCGCGCCCTTCACGCTGCTGAGGACGGAGATGAACTCATACTTGTTGGTCATCAGCGCCTCCTGCACCCACGGCGTCTTGTATTCGCCGGCGGCGG
>JAYTIO010000207.1:0-8510 GCA_043731805.1 Pedosphaera sp.
GGCGAGATACTCGCGGATGTCGCCGTCACGCCCGAGGCACCAGAGCGCGCGTTGGACGTCGAAGGGAATCTGGCGGAGCGCCTTCACGAGGCCGACGAAAGCGAAGGATTGTTTAAAGAGGTCGCGCATTCGTGAGAGTGTTTGGGAATGCCTTCGGCGGCGTCGAGCGAAATTCAGCGCGGCTGGTGGAGCCAGAGGTAAAGCCAGTTAGCCGTGAGCGCAGTGGCGAGCAGCCACTTCCAGAGTGAGCTGCTGGCGATCCAGCCTCGCACCGGTTTCGCAGGTTTGTTGCCACGCACTGTCCCAAGCAACCAGACCACGCCCGCACCGCAGGCGGCGACGCTCACTAGCGGGTTGAACTGCACCGCGCCGAAAAAATCCAGTCGGGCCAGCGCGCTGAAGGCCCGCGTGCTGCCGCAGAAGGGGCAAGGCACTCCGGTGGTCGCGCGGAGGGGGCAGGGCGGCACCGGGAGTTCGAACTTCAGTGCAAATCCGGCGAGCACCACCAGAGCGAGCAGCCACGCCAGCGAACGCAACGCCTGTCTGCCGTCGCGTGGCGGGACACGACCGGGCAGCGGTGGCGGGCTGGCTTCAGCGGGTTTCATCGCGCTTCGCCGCCTGCACGATCAGCAGGCTGGTGAGGAAGGCCCAGCCCAAGGCCAGGCCGAAGAGACACAGGCCGCCCAACCCAACGAGGAGGAATTTCAGGTAGCCCGGTGGCAGTTGGCCGTCGTTGTCGTAGATGACGAGGATGGGCAGTTTGCCGGCCCTGGACCACTCGGCGAGAAACCAGCCCGCCCAGCCGAGTGAGAGCAACAGCCCGCCCACCGCCAGCAGGAGTTGCAGCGCGCCGGACACGCGCCAACCGGCCAGCCACGAGCCGCTGCCGGGGACGGCGAGGTTACTCCACAGGCAAGCCTGCGCCCGGGCGCGGTCCAGAGGCAACTTAGGCGGGGAGCTCATGCGCTGGGGAAACTCACGCCGTCTGCCGGCTCAACTCCGCCAGCTTCGCAGCCGCGGCTCCGTCACTCAACACGTCGGCCGCGAGCAGCCAGCCTTCGGTCAGCGATTTGGTCCGGCCCGCGATGAACAGCGCCGCGCCGGCGTTGAGCAGCACCGCGTCGCGCTTCGGGCCTTGCTCGCGACCCGTCAGCAACTGCCGGATAATCTCCGCGTTCGCGTGGCGGTCGCCGCCCGCGAGGTCCGCGAGCGTGGCGGGCAGCACCGGAAAGTCCTGGGGCGATAGCTTCGACACCGCGAACCCGCGGTCATGGTAAAACTCTGCGATGGTCGTCTCCCCCAGCGTGGACAACTCATCGAGAAACGCCGGGCCGCCGGAACTTTGAACTCCGAACTTTGAACCCGGAACCTCCCCGCACACCACCATCCCGCGTCGCACGCCGAGGCTTTGCAGCACCTTGGCCATCGGCTCGCATAGCTCGGGACGCGGCACGCCGATGACCTGCGCGCTGGGCCGCGCCGGGTTCAGCAACGGGCCGAGGAAGTTGAAGATGGTGCGTTGGCCGCGCTCGGCGCAGAGCTTGCGTGCGGGGCCGAGGTGCTTGAAGGCCGGGTGAAACTTCGGCGCGAAGAGGAAGGCGAAGTTGTGCTCCCGGAGCGAGGCCACCGCCTGCTCGGGCGACAGCTCCACCGGCACGCCGAGCGCGTCCAGCACGTCCGCGCTGCCGGCCTGCGAGGTGATGGCGCGGTTGCCGTGCTTGGCGACGGTCACTCCCGCCGCCGCGCAGACCAAAGCAACGGTGGTGGAGATGTTGAAGGTGTTGAGCCGGTCGCCGCCGGTGCCGCACACGTCGAGGATTTCGCGGGCACGCGTCTCGGCGTCCAGTGGCACGGGCACAGAGCGGTCCTGCAGCTCGCGGGCGAAGGCGGCGATTTCCTCCGTGGTCTCGCCCTTCTGCGCCAAGGCGGTGAGGAACGCGGCCTTGGTCTCGGCCGCCACCGCCTCGTCCACGAGCGCGGCGACGGCCGCGCTCACCTGCTGCGCGTCGAGCGCGCCGCCGGTTTCGAGCTGTCGGGCAAGGTCGTTGAGCACGGCGGGAGTTTAGGCGGAACGCAGGGTGTTCAAAGCGGAAACTCCCGGCGGAGGAATGCGCGTGGGACGCCGGGTTGGACCAGTGCCGCCCGCCAACTCTTATTGTCCGTCGTCATTCAACCCAGACCACACATGAACAAATACCTCACTGAGTTCATCGGCACGTTCTTCCTCGTCCTGACCATCGGCGGCTCCGTCATCGGCGGCGCAGCCTTGCCGCCGGTGGCCATCGGTGCGGCGCTCATGGTGATGATCTTCGCCGGCCGTCACGTCTCCGGCACGCACTACAAACCGGCGGTCACGCTCGCCGTCTGGTTGCGTGGCAAATGCGAGACGAAGGACGTGGTGCCCTAAATGGTGGCGCCGGCGGTTAAGTTCCTCACGGCCGGCGCGCTCACCGGCTTGAAGATGGCCATCAAAGACGTGAACCCTGAAGTCGGTCCGGCCTTCCTGGCGGAATTCCTGTTCATCTTCGCGCTCGCCTATGTCGTGCTCAACACCGCGACGGCCAAGGCCACCGCCGGCAACTCCTTCTACGGCCTCGCCATCGGCATGACGGTGATGACCGGCGCGTTCGCGGTCGGCGGCATCTCCGGCGGCGCGTTCAACCCGGCGGTGGCCCTCAGCGCGAAGATGATGGGCCGCATCCAGTCCTCCGATGTGTGGATTCACCACGTCGCGGACTTCGCGGGCGGCGCGGCGGCCTTCGCCATCAGGTTCATCAATCCAGAGGACAAGTAGGAGTATTCATGCTTGGGCGTGGAGCGAGGAGTCTGGCGGTGCGGTTACTTGCACCAGCAAATGCGGATCATGCTGCGCAATCCAGACCCAGTCTGCCATCCCCCTTCACCTGAGACAGGACGGAGGCCGGCGATGACTTGAAATGAGGAGAGAGTGCTTACGCGAGGTCGAAGCGATCCAGGTTCATCACCTTGTTCCAGGCCGCGACAAAGTCGTGGACGAACTGCTTCTCCGCATCCGAACTTCCATAGACTTCAGCAAGCGCGCGGAGTTCAGAATTTGATCCGAAGACAAGATCGACGCGCGTGCCGGTCCACTTGACAGTTCCGGTCTTGCGGTCGCGGCCTTCAAAGGCGTCCGCTTCTTTCGAAACCGGCGTCCACTCCGTGCCCATGTCGAGCAGGTTCACGAAGAAGTCGTTGGTCAGCGCTTCGGGGCGTTTGGTGAAGACGCCGTGCGGGGTGCCGCCCGCGTTGGCCTTCAGCACGCGCAGGCCGCCGACTAGCGCCGTCATTTCGGGCGCGGTCAGGGTCAGCAACTGCGCCTTGTCAATCAGCAGCGCCTCGGCGGTGAGGGCATATTTGCCTTTGAGATAATTGCGGAAGCCGTCCGCGATGGGTTCGAGCACGGAGAAGGATTCCACATCGGTCTGCTCCTGCGAGGCGTCCATGCGGCCGGGCGTGAAGGGAACCGTAACGCTGTGACCGGCGTTCTTCGCCGCCTGCTCGACACCGGCGCAACCGGCGAGAACGATGAGGTCGGCGAGCGAGACCTGCTTGCCGCCAGCGGCCGCTTTGTTGAACTCAGCTTGGATGCCTTCCAGCGCGGTGAGCACCTTGGAAATTTGGGGCGGGTTGTTGATCTGCCAGAACTTTTGCGGAGCCAGACGAACGCGCGCACCGTTCGCTCCCCCGCGTTTGTCGGAGCCACGAAAGGTGGACGCCGACGCCCACGCGGTGGAAACGAGTTCGGAGACCGGCAGACTGGCGGAGAGAATCTTTGCCTTGAGTGAGGCAATGTCCTGCGCATCAATCAGGGGGTGATTCACGGCAGGAATCGGATCCTGCCAGATCAGCACTTCCGCAGGAACCTCCGCGCCGAGATAAAGTGCGCGCGGCCCCATGTCGCGATGCGTCAGCTTGAACCACGCGCGGGCAAAGGCGTCGGCGAACTGATCCGGATTCGCTAGGAAACGCCGCGAAATTTTTTCGTAAGCCGGGTCGAAGCGCAGCGCGAGATCCGTGGTCAGCATGGACGGCGCGACCCTCTTGGACTTGTCGTGCGCGTGCGGCACAGTGCCGGCACCGCCGTCGCCCTTCGGCTTCCACTGCTGCGCGCCCGCCGGGCTTTTCGTCAGTTCCCATTCATAGCCAAACAGGCTCTCGAAAAAGCCGTTGCTCCATTTCGTCGGCGTCGTGGTCCAGGTGACTTCCAGACCGCTGGTGATCGCGTCGCCGCCGTTGCCCGTGCCAAAGCGGTTCTTCCAACCGAAGCCCTGCGCTTCGAGTCCAGCCGCTTCCGGCTCAGGCCCCACGCTGGACGCCGGACCAGCCCCGTGCGTCTTGCCGAAGGTGTGACCACCGGCGATGAGCGCGACGGTCTCCTCGTCGTTCATCGCCATGCGGGCGAAGGTCTCGCGGATGTCGCGCGCGGCGGCGATCGGATCGGGATTGCCGTCCGGACCTTCGGGGTTGACGTAGATCAAACCCATCTGCACTGCGGCCAACGGCTTCTCCAAGTTGCGCCCGTGCATTTTCCCATCCGCGTCGTCATCGGACACGAGCACCGCACCGGTTTTTTCGACGCCTTCCGAGCCGTGCGCGTAGCGCAGGTCGCCGCCCAGCCACTTGGACTCGCGGCCCCAATAGACGTCGCGATCCGGTTCCCAGGTGTCCGCCCGTCCGCCGGCGAAGCCGAACGTTTTGAAGCCCATCGTTTCGAGCGCGACGTTGCCGGCGAGGATCATCAGGTCTGCCCAAGAAATCTTCCGGCCATACTTCTGTTTGACCGGCCAGAGCAGGCGGCGTGCTTTGTCGAGGCTCACGTTGTCTGGCCAACTGTTGAGCGGGGCGAAGCGTTGCTGGCCGCGCCCGCCGCCGCCGCGCCCGTCACCGGTGCGGTAGGTGCCGGCGCTGTGCCAGGCCATGCGGATGAACAAACCGCCGTAGTGGCCGAAGTCCGCCGGCCACCAGTCCTGAGAATCGGTCATCAGCGCCGCGAGATCTTTCTTCAACGCCACGAGGTCGAGGCGCTTGAACTCCTTGGCGTAGTCGAAGTCCTCGCCCATGGGATCGGACTTGGAGGAATGCTGGTGCAGGAGTTCGACCTTCAGTTGGTTCGGCCACCAGTCACGGTTCGTGGTGGCGAGGCTGGCACCGTGGTTGAAGGGGCATTTGGCTTCGTTGGACATGTGTTTTATCGTTTGGTCGGTTGAACTGAATTCTGTGGACCAGTTGTCAGTGTCTGCCACGACTGCGCCAGTGGTCAACTGCTGACCGCTCCGGTAGGCGCTCGCGGTTCTGGTGCGACAGCTTTTCGAGCAGTTGGCAGTGCGCCATCAACACCGGGCCAGGCGGGCCGGCGGTGCTGAAGTCACGGTTGTCGCCCACGGGCATGCCCGAGGCGGTGGTGAGCGGCGGCGCCGAGCCGGTGTTTTGCTGTGACATAAGCGGTCTGTCTTCGAGCGGACACTCGCAGATTCCCGACGCGTTGTTGAAATACTTATTTCCTACGGCCACGATAGCCGGAGCCTATGGAACTCCAGCAGCTCCGCTATGTGCTCGCGGTGGCGCGGACGGGGAACTTCTCCCGTGCCGCAGAGCAATGCCACGTCTCGCAGCCTTCCCTCAGCCAGCAAATCCAGAAGCTCGAAGAGGAACTTGGCGAGCCGCTCTTCGACCGGCTGCGCCAGCGCGCACAGCTCACGCCGGTGGGCGAGGCCTTCGCGCGCCGTGCTGCGCGGATCATCGAGGAGGTGGAGTCCGCCGGGCGCGAAGCCCGCGAGGCGCGCGAACTGGCCAGCGGTTCGGTTTGCGTGGGCGCGCTGCCGACCATCGCGCCGTATCTGCTCCCGTCGGTCATTGTGCGGTTCGCCGCGCAGTTTCCCGGCGTGCAGGTCGTGGTGCAGGAGGACACCACGGCGCGGATGCTGGTGATGCTCGCCGCCGGCGAAGTGGACCTTGCCATCGTCAGCCTGCCCATCACCGACGCGCGCTTCGAGCTGGAGACGTTGTTCGAGGAGGCGCTGCTGCTGGCCGTTCCGCCGAGGCACCGGCTGGCGCGGCGCAAGGCCATCACCTTGGCGGACCTCGAAGGCGAACGTTTCATCCTGATGAAGGAGGGCCATTGCCTCGGCGACCAGGTGCTGGACTTTTGCCACCGGCAGGACTTTCGCCCGACCGTCAGTTGCCGCAGCGCCCAAATCGGAACCATCCAGGCGCTCGTAGCGGCGGGACTGGGCATTTCGCTCGTGCCGCGCATGGCCTGTGCGTCCGGCCCGGTGAAGCGACCGGTCTATCGTCTCCTAGAGGACGCGCGACCGCGTCGCACCGTGGTCGCGCTCTGGCTCCGGCAGCGTCCGCCCGGTCGCGCCGCGCGCGAGTTCCTCAAGTGCCTGCGCACGGTGGGTTGAGCCGGAGGGCCGCGCTCCTCAAGCCTTCTCGACCGTCACCCTCATGTTGTAATCCGGCACGCCGCCGCCGGCGTCCACGATGCCGCGCGGGATGAGGTGGTTCGCTTCCGGCCAGTGGAGTTGCAGGTTGCCGCGCGCGATGGGCGCGAGGAAGACCCGGGCGGTGTAGGTGCCGAGGTCGTTGCGCAGAATCACCCGGTCGTTGTGGATGAGCAGGAGGTCCGTGGCGTCCTCCGCGTTCATCAGGACCGCGTCGCGCGTTGCGCCGTTGAGCGGGTTCACCTCGGCGTAGATGAGGGAGTTGAACTGCTTCCCGCGCCGCGTGGACACGACGAATTGCCGATTGCCGATTGCCGATTGCCGATGGATGAACGTCGTGGCGCCGGCTGATTTCACTGGCTCTACCGGTAGGGAGACCGCTTTGAAATGCGCCTTGCCATCCACCGTGGGGAACTGGCCATCCGCACACAGGTGCGGGCCGCCGTATTGGAAGGCCTCGCCGGTTTGGTTGAGATGCTGCACGCCGTCGTAGAACGGCACGATGCGCGCAATCTCCTCGCGCATCTGCCAACCGGTCTCGCAGCCGAGTTGTGCGGCGCGTTCGGGGTAAGTGGCGGCGGCCATCTCGCGGAGAATCTTCCACTCCGCCTTCGCCTCGCCGACTTGGCGCGGAATCTCCGGGCTGAACGCGACGCGGCGCTCCGTGGTGGTCTCGTGCCCGCCGTCGTCCTGCTCGTAACGCGTCTTCGCGGGCAGGAGCAACACGGCTTCCTTCGCCGGGATGAACATCTGGTCGGTCAGGATGATGTCCTGATGGACTCGCAACGGCACGTTCGCCATCGCGGCGCGGACGTGTTCCGGCTCGGGCAAGGTGCGGAGGAAATTCCCGCCGAGGCAGTAGAGCAAATCGAGTTCGCCGCGCCCGGCCGCCTCGACCATTTCCACGGACGTGATGCCCGGCCAGTCGGGCACGGGGAAGCCGTATTGCGCCGAGAGCTGCTTCGCGTTCTCGGCGTTGACGGGTTTGCCGCCGGGGAAAGCCGTCGCGTAAGCGCCCATCTCCGCGCCGCCCTGCACGCTGCTGTGGCCGCGGATGGGCATGAGGCCGCACTTGTCGCGCCCCACCCAGCCTTTGAGCAAGCCGAGGTTCAGCACCATGCTCACGCCGTCCGCGCCGAAGTTGTGCTGCGTGATGCCCATGCTCCAGACAAGCACGCCGTTCTTTGCGTCGCGGATGAGTTCGGCGAACTCTTCCATGCTGCGCCACGGCAGGCCGGCGTGTTTCTCCAGCGTAGCCCAATCGAGCTTCGCGCACGCGGCCTTGAGCGACGCGAGGTCCGCGCTGTGCTCGCGGATGAACACCTCGTCCACCCAGCCCTTCTCCAGCAGAATCTTGATGACGCCGTAGAGGAACGCGATGTCGCCGCCCTGCGTGACGGGGAACCAGTAGTCCGCGATGTCGGTGCCGAAGAGCGCGCTGCTCGCCGTGCTGGGCACCCAGTAGCGCTTCATGCCCGGCTCGAGATACGGGTTCACCATCACGACCTTCGTGCCGAGCCGCTTCGCCTCGTGGAGATACTTTGTGGTAACGGGTTGGTCGTTGGCCGGGTTCGCGCCGAAGAAGATGATGAGGTCGGTGCCATACCAATCTTTGTAGGAACAGGTCGAGGCCGCAACACCCACCGCGTGCTTCATCGCGCTGGTGCTGGGCGCGTGGCAAAGGCGCGCGGCGTTGTCCACGTTGTTCGTGCCGAGGAAACGCGCCGCCTTCTGCGCCATGTAGTAAATCTCGTTCGTCACGCCACGCGCGGTGACGAACATGGCCCAGCGCTTCGGCGTGGTGGCGCGGAGCTGCTTGGCGATGAGCGCGTAAGCCTCGTCCCAAGTGATGCGCTTGAAGCCCGGGGCGTTGCCTTCGCGCAACATCGGGTAAGGCAGGCGGCCCAGTTCGCGAAGCTGCGCGTTATCCAGCGATTTGAGTTTGGAAACGTCTTCCAACAACTTCACGTCCAGTTCCGGCATGGTGTTCAGCCGAAGGAGATTTAGCCGCGTCATGCACAGGTGTATGCCCTTGATGGTCCAATC
>JAYTIO010000208.1:0-3099 GCA_043731805.1 Pedosphaera sp.
GGGCGACGCCGTGACGATGACGGACATCGTGCGGATGTCGGCCACGGCCACGACGCGGTTCTGTTTGAGCGCGCGCTGGCTCTGTCCGGCGGCGGCCCCTGTGGCCCCGGACGTCTGGCCGCCCCCACCGCCGAAGAACCCACCGCGAAATGCCCCGCCCCCGCCCGTGCGGCTGTTGCCCTGCGTCGTGGTGTCGGGGAAGAGGTTCTTGATGAGCGTGGCCGTCTCGTCCGCATTCGCATACTTGAGGCGGAAGACCTTCACCTCGGTCACGTCCTCGATCGGCACGTCCACCTGCTTCACGAGATCCTCGATGAGCGGCATCTGGGCTTCCGGCGCGCTGACGACGAGCGAGTTACTCAGCTCGTCCGCGCTCGCCACGACCTTGGGCGTGTTCACGCGCCCGCCCGCCTGAGCGCCGCCGGAGCCGCCCGCGCCGCCGTTGCCCCCGCCTCCACCGCCAAACCGACCTTGAAACATTTGCTGCATGGGGTTGACGCCGCCCTGCTGGCCGCGCCCGCCGGCGCTCGAAGTGTCGGGGGCGAAGAGCTCCTTGAGCACGGTGGAAATCGTCTTCGCGTCGGCATACTTGAGCGGGAAGACCTTGATGGCGGAGACGCTGGCCACCGGGTTGTCGAGCGCCTTGATGATTTCGGCGACGCGTTTGATGTTGACCTGCGTATCGGTGATGACGAGGGCGTTGGCCCCGGCGTTGGCGGTGACAATGGCCGTGGTCGGCAGGAGGGAATCTAGGTTCTTGATCAACTGTTCGGCGCTGATGAACTTCACCGGCAGGATCTGAGTGACCATGTTTTCACTGGGAGGAATTTTCTCCGGCTCGCTGGACGTGGGGTTAACCGGCAGGGGCTTCCGGCTCAACTCATCCTTGTTGATGATGTGGAGAGAGCGGCCCGAGCGGAAGGCGGCGTAGCCGTTGCGCGAGAGGACGTTGTTCAAGACTTCGACGGCCTCGTCTTTCGTGAGCGAGTCCTCGCTCCAGACGTCCACGCGCCCGCGGATGTCGGTCTTGGGCACGATGATGAAGCCGGCGGCCTCGCTGAAGTAATCGAGCACCATCTCCAGCGGCACGCCCCGGAAGTTGAGCCGCATGCCCTTCTCCGTCTCAGTGGTGACACGCTTGACCGGCACCTTGACCAGAGCGGGCGGCGCGACGGGCGGAACCGGGGCCACCGCCGGAGCTACGGGTGCAGCCGGCGCAGTGGGCACGACGGGCGGTGCGGGCGCGACGGGTGCGGGCACCGGCGCGGGCGGGGTTTGCGCCAGCACGGAGCCGGCGAGGCTGGCGGCGAGGATGAGGTTCAGGGTGGTTTTCATTTAGCGGTTCTCCCGGGCACGTTGTTCCATGAGGCGACGCAGCAGTTCGCTCTCGCTGGTCCCGCCGGCGCTCGGGGCGCTGGGGGACGGTGGCGGAGTGCTCGAACTGCTGGAAGTGTTGCTGCCGCCGAAGTTCGGCAGGCTGGGCGGCGTGGTGGGGCTGCCGAAGGAACTGCCAGCGGGCGCGCTGGGCACGCTCACGCCCATACGCGCGGCGTAGTAAGCGGTGTATTCCTCCGCGTCCACGATGCCGTCGCGGTTGCGGTCCATCAGGTCGAAGTTCGGGCGCAGCCGGCTGTCCGCCTCGTCGCGTGAGATTTTGCCGTCGCCGTTGCGGTCCTGCTCCTTGATGCGGCGCTGGGCGGACTCGGCGGGAGTTTCGCCGTTGCTACTGCGCGAGGAACTGCTACTGCGGGAATCGCGCGTGTCACGGCTGCTGGAGGAACTGCTGAACCGGGGATCGCGGCTGCTGGTGGACGAGCTGCCGAAGCTGTTGCCGCTGAAACTGGGGCTGGGCTGGGCCGCCATGCCGTAGTCCGCCGGGCGTTCGGCTTCGCGCACCTTCCACTCGCCCTGATCCTCGCGGCGGAGCATGAAACCGATCTTGAGTTCGAGCGGTTTGTCGGCGGCCTCGAACCGCACCAGATTCGGCTCAATGGCGGTGACTTTGCAGCCGGCGATGGACTCGTCCAGCTTCACCGCCTTGGGGTGGCTGGGGCTGCTGCCCTCGAAGAACGCCACGGAACCCTTCGGATAATCTAGCGTGCCCAGCAGCGCGAAGGACTCGATCACCGGGTCGCGGCGCGGCGCGGACGGCGCGGGTGGTGGCGTCTCGCTCGCACGGCCGGCGAAGCGGCGGCTGTTGAAGATGTTGCGGTCCGGCACGCTCTTGAACGCCTCAAAGCTCGCGGCGGCCGTGGCCGTGGCTGGCGCGTTCGTGCGCGTCTGCGCGGCGGCGACGTGCGCGGTGGCCAGCAGCGCGGCGGTGAGCAAGAGTGGCGTTTTCATACGAAGCAGGGCGTCAGGTCAGCAATGCTACCATCAGATTGTCATTGCACGGGCGTTTCATTTTTCTTTGGCGTGAGCACCAGGCCGCTGAGTTGCAGCGCCAGCGTCAGGTTGCGCCCCTCGGCATCGCGCGCGGTCAGGTCCACCACATCCACCCGCATCGCCATCGGGTCCTTCTCCACCTGATACAGGAAGCGCGCGAGGCTCGCCAGGCTGCCCGTCGCGTCCGCGCGGCACTCCAGCGTCTGGTAATCGTCCGCCGAGTTCGACCGTTTCCACTGCGGCTTCAGCCCGCTGATGGTCACGTTCGCGTCGCGGGACCAGCGCTCGAAGGCCCGCAGCGCCTGGCTCTCGGCGGCGGAGGTGTCGTTCGTCAGCGCGTTGGCCCGCATGGCATTCCACTTGTCCCGCACCGCGCGGTCCCGCTCCAGCTTCTTGGTGCCATCGGTCACCTTCTTCTCCAAGTCGGCGATGCGGGCGGTGCGCACCTTCCAGCTCGCGGTGAGCGGCTTGAGCACGAAGCTGTCGCCCACGAGCAGCACGACGGCGGTGACGGCGAGAATGAGTAGGAGTTGTTCGCGGTTTTGTTTCATCGGCTGGCCTGGGCCTCGCCCCAGTGGAAGTTGAAGGTGAACTCGAGCGGTTGGTTGTTTTGCCCGCCCTTGATGTGCTCGACCCGGAGGTCGGTCACTTGTTTCGAAGCGTTGAGCTTGTCGCGCATCCTGAGCCACGCGGAGTTGTTGCGCGCCGTGCCGC
>JAYTIO010000209.1:0-6307 GCA_043731805.1 Pedosphaera sp.
GCCGGGAAGACGCGGCCGCAAATCTTCTTCGCGGGCGTGAGCGGGCGGATGTGCGCGGGTAGTGCTTGGTAGCGGTAGCCGAGCGAGTCCAGCACGTCGGCCAGGACGGCGGAGTAGAGCGGTTCGAGGGCGGCGGTGAAATCGGCGGAGACCACGGGTGTTGGTTTCATGAGGAGGGAACCACTAACCGGCACTGACTGGCACTCATCGGAAGTTCCGACATCGGCCCAGTCTGGTTTACATTAGTGCAGGTCAGTGCAGGTTAGTGGTGAAAAAGTTGTCTCACGGCTTGGCGGCGGGCTTCGCGCGCTTGGCGCTCCAGTCGTAAGTGCGCTCCACCGGCGCGGTGCCGGAGACGATCTTGCCGGTGAGCGTGTCGCCGGTGAGTTTGCCGGTGTAGCGGGACATGAACTTCACGCCGCCATACGCGCGCGGGATTTCAAAGGTGAGCTGGCCGTCCTTGAACTTGCCCTTCTCGATCGCGGTCTTCAGCTCCTGCACCGTGACGAAGCCGGTGACATTCTCGCCGTCCTGCTTCAGCTCGGCGGTGAAGTCGAGCGCGGTGTCGAGGGAGATTTCCAGCGTGTAGGTCCACTTGCCGGTGACGGGGTTGGTGCTGGGCTGCGCGGCGGGGTCGGCTCCGAGGCTGACACCCGCGCCCATTACGCCGACGAGGAAGGCGAACAGGAGGCGCGGGACGAGGCAAGTCAGGTGATGCACCCCGCGACTCAATCGGCGGGGCGGAGGCTTGTCAAGTGAGGCGTCCGGGGTGCCCGTGTTCCTCGCTTGAATGGCCGATGCCTTCGCCAGTCCAATCGCGCCGACGCAAATGAAACTTCTCCTCCCCGCCCTCCTCGCCACCGCCTTCACCACCACCGCCGCGCCCGACTGGCCGCAGTTCCGCGGCCCCGACGGCGATGGTCACTCGCTCGCAAAAAACCTCCCGCTCTCGTGGGACGCCACGAAGAACGTCGCCTGGAAGACCGAACTGCCCGGCAAGGGCTGGTCTTCCCCAGCGCTGCACAAAGGCCGCCTCTACCTCACGGCCGCCGAGGACGCCGGGGGGAATCTCTCCCTCCGCGTGCTTTGCCACGACGCCGCCACCGGTAAGCAACTCTGGACCACCGAGGCCATCGCCACGCCGCCGGTGAAGCACCACGCCAAGAACAGCCAGGCCAGCCCCACGCCGCTCGCGGACGGCGATCGGCTCTACGTCCACTTCGGCCACTATGGCACCGCGTGCCTCGAACTCGCCGGCAAGTTGGTCTGGAAGAACACCGAGTTAAAATACGCGCCCGTCCACGGCAACGGCGGCTCGCCCATCCTCGTCGGCAACGCGCTTATCTTCAGCGCCGACGGCGGCACGGACCCGTCCGTCATCGCGCTGGACAAGGCCAGCGGCCAGGTGCTCTGGAAGGTGAAACGCGAGACCTCCGCGAAGAAGAATTTCTCCTTCAGCACGCCCACGCTCATCACCGTGAACGGCCAATCCCAGCTCATCACCCCCGGCAGCGGCGTCGTCTGTGCGCTCGACCCGAAGACCGGTGTGGAACTCTGGCGCTGCCGCTACGGCGAGGGCTACTCCGTCATCCCCAAGCCCGTCTTCGGCCACGGCATGATTTTCGTCAGCTCCGGTTACGACAAACCGGTGCTCTTCGCCATCCGGGCCGACGGCAAGGGCGACGTGACCGATACCCACATCGCTTGGAAGCTGGAGAAAGGCGCGCCGCACACCCCCTCGCCGTTGCTCGTCGGCAACGAACTCTACCTCGTCTCCGACGCCGGTATCGCGAGCTGCCTCGACGCGAAGACCGGCGCCGTCCACTGGTCCGAACGCGTTGCTGGCAACTACTCCGCCTCGCCACTGCTCGCGGACGGGAAGATTTACCTCCAGAACGAAACCGGCACCGGGGTCGTGCTCAAGCCCGGCAAGACCTTCGAGAAGCTTTCCGAAAACCCGCTCGGCGAAAAGACCCTCGCCTCCTACGCCGTGACCGACGGCGCGCTCTTCATCCGCTCGGAGCAACATCTCTTCCGCATCGGCGGGAAGTAAGGGCCGGCGGTTTGCAACCGCCGCCCGGGCTTTGCCAGTCGAGCGAGGACAACGCCTCGCCGAGGAACTCGAGGAGGGGCGTTGCGACCTCCACCCAGTTGCTGGCTAGGTCGCCGAGGACACCGCCGAGCGGCGAGAGGAAGTCCAAGTCGCCCGGCACCCCAATGCCGTTTATGTCTGCGGGCGCGTCGCTCCACGCCAAGTGACTTCGACACCGCCGCTCGCGGTCACTTCCCCAGCGCCCCCACCACCGTCTCCTGAAACGCCTTGCGGATGTCGGAGGCGTCGCCGTTCGCCATCTTCGCGCGCTGGATCATCAGGATGTAAATCGTCCCGCTCTTGGGGTCGGCCCAGCTTTGCGTGCCGTAAGCGCCGCCGTGGCCGTAGGTGCCGGGCGCGAGCATCGCGGTCACGCCCACCGGCTGCTTCACCACTTGGAAGCCGAAGCCCCAGCTCATGCCCTCGGTGAAACCGGTCTTGATCTCGCCGGATTGCGTGCTCGTGAGCTGCTGGTGCGCGGCGGCGGAGAGGTAGCGTTTGCCGTTGGCCACGCCGCCGTTGAGCATCATCTGGTAGAACTTCGCCAGGTCCGCCGCCGTGGAGTAGAGGCCGCCCGCCGGGATGGCCGTGCGCCAGCGGGCCGTCAACGGCCGGCCATTGAGGAAGTAGTTGCCCACCTCGGCGAGGCCCTTGTTCTCCGGGCCGGGCTGGTAAGCCTTCGCCACGCGTCGCGCCTGCGCCTCGGTCGGCCAGAAGGTTGTGTCCTTCATGCCAAGGGGCTTGATGATGCGGGCGTCGAGGAAGTCCGCGAAGTTTTGGCCCGACACAATCTCGACGATGCGGCCCAGGGTGTTGATGCCGGGGTTGCTGTAACTCCACTTGCTGCCCGGCTCGAAGGACAACGGCTGGAGCGCGTAGGCCAGCGTGCGCTCGCCGAGCATGAGGTCGCGGCCCGTCTCGGGCACGTCGCTGTTCAGGCCGGCGGTGTGCGTGAGCAAGTCGCGCAAGGTGATGCGGCGCGAAGGCTTCTTGAGCACGATGGCCTCGGGCGTCTTGGTCACGAGCAACATCATGTTTTTGAACTCCGGCAGGAACTTTTCCACCTCGTCGTCCACGGAGAGTTTGCCTTCGTCTTGCAACATCAGGATGGCCGTGCCGGTGAGCGGCTTGGTCATCGAGGCGATCCAGAACAAGTCGTCGGTGCGCATTGGCTTCTTCGCCGCGAGGTCGGAGTAACCCACGGTATCGAGGGCCACGACCTTCCCGCCCTGCGCCACGAGCGTGACCGCGCCGGCCACGATCTGCTGGTCCACGAACTTCTGCATCCGCTGCGGGAGGGCCTTGAGCGGGACGGGGGCGGCGTCCGGCTTGGCGGCGGCGAAAGCGGTGGCAAGCAGGCTGGGGGCAACCAGCGCGGCGAGGAGGAAATGGCGGCGAATCATGGGCGGAAGTTAGGCAGCCGCGCCGGGGGAGGCGAGGAGGAATTCGCCGGGCGCAACCGGACACCCCATCAGTTGGTAGCGTGGGCAGCGCTGCCCGCGCTACGAACCCCCTCGGACCTGTCCATGAACTCCCTCCGGCTCGGACTGACCGGGGGCTGGGAAAAGGGGGCTTGCCGGTCTGACTGGCGCATTTTGACCAACCTTGGGGGTAAAACCGCCGGGGAAGGGCCTTTTTAGCTGCCCAACCAAGGCCGATCAGCCAGGAACCGGCGAACTTTCCTCTAAACCCGAACTCCGAAATGGATTTGCCGCGAAAGGGCGCAAAGAACGCAAAGCCAAGCCTTACCCTGGAAACTCAGTCGGTGAGGAATTGTTCGAATCGAATTTCGCTTTCGTCCTGTTCCTATGTGTGCTTTGCGCCCTTTCGCGGCTGAACTTCGGAATTCGGTCTAAAACAAGAGAATTTCAGTCTTTGACCGGCGAACTTTGTTCACGGACAAGGGAACTTCCGTGTCTGACAAGCGAACTTCCGCCTCTAACAAGGGAACTTCCAAGCCTAACCAGCGCTGGTCAGAGACGAACCAAGGCTTCTCAAGCTCTGACCAAGGCCTCTTAGACTCTGACCAAGGCTGGTCGGGCGATGAAAAGTGGGCTTTTCACGCTCTAAAGCATCGGTCGGTCAGGGTTTGGGTCGGTCTGCAAGCCGAAGTTCCCTGCGGGCGGGGCGGGGCCGGGACTTGGCTAGGGGAGGCGGGCGCAGAGCAGTTGCCCCGAGGCATCTTGCTCGATGACACAGAAGTCGGCGGGTTGGCCCGCCGCGATTTCGTTGCGGAGGCTCATGAGTTCCGCCGGGCGTTGGGAGAAGTGCGGCCAAACTTCACGCCAAGTCTTGCCCAGCATCTGCGCGGCGCGCGTGATGCCGTCAATGGGCTTGAGGGCGGAGCCGGCGAAGTTGGGCTTGCCCGGCTGGCGCACGATCTGGTCCGCGCCGACTTCGAGTTCAATGGTGCCAATCGTGTAGCGGCCCGGGGGCGCGCCGGCGGCGGACATGGCATCGGTGGTGTAATAGATGCGTTCGGTCGGGAGGGCGCGGTGCAGGTGGCGGAAGAGCAGCGGCGAGACGTGGTGGGTATCCGGGATGAGGCTGGGCATGAGGCCGGGCGTGTCGAAGACGCGCCAGAGGATGTTGTCGTGGCGGTCGAGCTGCTGGGGGATGCCGTTGCCGAGATGGGTGAAGCCGCGTGCGCCGGCGCTCACGGCCGCGCGCAGGGTCTCCGCCGAAGCGTTCGTGTGGCCCAGGCTCACGACGAAGCCGAGCGAGGTCGCGAGGCGGATGGCGTCCATCGAGCCGCCGCGCTCCGGCGCGAGGGTGAGCAGGACGGGGTCGGTGCCGGTGGCGGCCCGGAGTTCATGGAGGTCGGCGGGCGTGGCATCGCGCATGAGGGCGGGATTGTGCGCGCCTTTGAAGCCGAGTTCCGGGGAGAGAAAGGGGCCTTCGATGTGCCAGCCCACGAGGGCGGCGCGGAGTTCGGGACTGGCATCGCGAATGGCCCTTGCCCGCCGGACGCGGGCCATGAGTCGTGGCCATTCGTCGGTGATGAGCGTGAAGCAGAAACGCCCGCAGCCATCGCGGCGCAGTAGTCGGGCGGCGGCGAGGAGTTGTTCCCCAGTGAGGTGGTCGTCCCGCTGGAAGTCCACGCCGCCGTAGCCGTTGATTTGGAGGTCGAGGAGCGTGGGCGCGAGCCAGAGGCCGGCGGGGGCGTCAGGGGCGGGGCTGATTTCGGTGATGACGCCGCCGGACCATTTCACTCGAAGCGGTTGGCCGGTAGCGAAGTGGTGGCCGGAGATTTCACCGTGGTGCATGGCGGATTCCTAGCGCGGGCGCGGGCGGAGGACGAGGAAAATTCCCGCCGCACGCCGAAGTGGAACGGCTAGCCCAGGCTGCCATCCGAACGGAATGGCGAGCGGGCGACCAGGCGCAGCCCAACTGCTTGCAGGGCGACGAGGGGACGATGAATCCGCTGCGCAACCCGACCTCGCACGGTTTCATTCTCACCTCGGCCCGCTCCCACCGAGGGAGAGGGACAGCAGTCCACGCCGATGCGTGAGCTTGGGCGTTCCCGACCACCGGGCCGCAGCCGGAGTGGCTCCCGCTGCTGAGCCGACGGTGGTAGGGCGCGCCGTTCCTCAGAGCGCCGCCGCCGTTCCGTGGCCTTCGGGTGACCACCACGGGCCAAGGCCCGTGTTTTGGGATCATGAACCCGGAGGTTGTCGGCGCAGTTCTGCCGACGCTCGGCCGAGTTGACTTTCACCGTGTGCCGGACCGTGTCCAACCCCTTCGTTGCGAGCTTAGACCACGGCTACCGGCTGTCTTCCGAGGTCGAAGGGCCGCCTATTTGTTCGCGGAGTTCAGCCAACGCCGCAGGGTCGGCGCGGCGTTATCGCCGCAAGGGTTTGAATTGTAGTTGGTTTGCCGGTGTAGATCAGTTGGCAGAGCAGCGGATTGAAAACTCGATTCAGCCACTTTAGCCCACTTTCTTCCGCCGCTTTTCCATGGTGGCTTTTTGTCTGGAGCCAGCCAACCCCCCGGGCGTTTTCGGCGACGACGGCAAAGTCCCCGTCGGAGCCCAGCGGCAAACCGTGGCTGCCCCGCCCCGCGCCACCGGCAGCCGCTGCCTGCGCCCAGACAGCGACATCTACTACCCCCGTCACGCCCCGGACCCAGCCGCCAAAGCCATCGTCCTACTCCATTGCCCGGGCTTCTGAATCCATGCCAACTTTGATCGCATACCTTTTCCAACTTTAACTTTGT
>JAYTIO010000210.1:0-4187 GCA_043731805.1 Pedosphaera sp.
CTCGACGATGTTGTCGCGCTTGAGCACGGTGCGGACGCCGGCGAGGAACTCGGCGGAGTTGATTTGCGCGCGGTGGAAGTGCAGCACCCGCTCGATGAACACGCCGATGGCGACCGCGCTCAGGAGCAGCAAAAGCCACACGACCGGCCCGCCCGCAGAGAGTAACGTCGGCAGCATGGATGTTTATAGGGAGCGGGCGGAGGCCGGCAAAGTTCAAACTTCGGCGGGCCGGGCGCGGGCTTGGCTTTTTCCCGGTGCTTGGCCAGCCTGCGTGGATGAGCTGGTGCTACCGTTCAATCATCCGCCCCGCGCTGTTCTCGCAGGACTCGGAGGCGATCCACAACCGCACGCTCGCCGCGCTGGGCTGGGCTGCGCGGCAGCCGTGGCTCTGCGAGGCACTCGCGGCCCTCTACGGCGCGCCGCCGCTGCCCGTGGCGCTGTTCGGCCTGCGCTTTCCCAACCCTGTCGGCCTCGCGGCGGGCCTGGACAAACAAGCCGTTGCCGCGCCGGTCTGGCCATCGCTGGGCTTTGGCTTCAGCGAGCTGGGCGGCGTGACTTGGCACGCCCAGCCGGGCAACCCGCAGCCGCGCATGTTCCGCGCCGTGGCCGACGAAGCCCTCGTCAACCGCATGGGCTTCAACAACGGCGGCGCGCGCGCGTTGGCGGAGCGCCTCGCCGCCTGGCGTGCGCAAGGCCGCTGGCCGGACCATCCCGTCGGCATCAACCTCGGCAAATCCAAAGTCACGCCCCTGACCGAGGCCGCCGCCGACTACGCCAATTCCCTCCGCGTCCTCTGGCCGCACGCCGATTTCTTCGTCGTCAACGTCAGCTCCCCCAACACGCCGAACCTGCGCCAGCTCCAGGACAAGGCCGCGCTCGACGAAATCCTCGTTGGCCTGCAACAGGTGAACAACACGATGGCGCGGAAGCACTCCCCAACTCAGAACTCAAAACTCAAAACCCAAAACTCCCCCAAGCCCCTGCTCGTGAAAGTCGCCCCCGACCTTGCCTTCGAGGCGCTCGATGAGATCCTTGAGCTCGTCGGCCCGCGCCAGCTCGCCGGCTTGGTCGCGACGAACACCACGATCGCGCGTCCCGCGACCAGCGCCGCGCGGCTCCAGCAGACTTACGCCGAGACCGGCGGCCTCAGCGGGCGGCCGCTCCGCGCCCGCAGCACGGAGGTGGTTCGCCATCTCTTCCGGCAGAGCAAAGGCGCAGTGCCCATCATCGGCGTCGGCGGCATCGCCAGCGCGGCGGACGCGTGGGAGAAGATCACGGCGGGGGCGTCGCTCGTGCAGGTCTATTCCGGCCTCGTCTATGAAGGCCCCGGCCTGACGCGCGAGATCGTGCAAGGCCTGCGCTGGCGGCTGGAAGCGGAAGGACTGAAGGAACTCCGGCAAGCCGTCGGGCTGCGGGCGGCGTGACCGGCCGGCGCTTCACTCGGGGCCTCCCTGTTGTGAGTGGGAACGGCGAGGGCCGCGCTTGCGAAAACGGACTTCCTTCTCCCCTCCTCCGAGGAAGGGAGAGGGAGAAACCGGGCGGAAGCTACGCGCCTTGGAAACTCCTCACGACCACGACCCGGCGGGGGGGCATGATTGGGAGTGATTTACCCACCCAAAATAGCGCGCTAGTTTTCTCAACCGCGTCACCCTTGGATGATCTACCGGAGCTGCTGCGCGTCGTTGTCCGTGTTGATCTGGATCCTCAGCGGCAGAGGGTCGGACATCTGGTAGGTGAACGCGTCCTCCGTCATGCCCTTGGGGAACAGCTCCTTGATAGCCGCGCCCTGGCCGTAGAAATCCACCGTCCCGCCCAGTCGCGCGAAGCGCTCCGGGTCCTTCGCGTAGTGCGCGATCTGGTCGTAGCGCGCGTCCGTGCCGGGGTCCGCCATGCAGTCGTTGTAGATCAGCCACCAGTAGGGCCCGAGGATTTGCATCACGCGCGCCATGGCCGCCAGGTTGGCGCGCAACTCGACCACGGTGATGAGGTCGAACTGGCCGAGGATTTCCGCGAGGTAATGGACCGCGGCATCCAGCCGTCGCTTCTCGCCGAACTCGCAGATGTTCCAGGTCGCGATGTTCAGGGGCTCAGCGAGCTTGGAGGGTGGAACCTTCGCCGCCTTGATGTGGGCTTGCAACGCGAGCAAACCCTTGGCGATTTCTTTGGAGACGGTGCCGTGGTTCATGGTGGTTGGGCGGATGGTAGTCGCCCCGGGTCCGGTGGCGAGCGGAGTTTAAGGGCTTACCTACAGCGGCGGGCTGTGACCTCCGCACTTCGCAAAGCCCGCCGCTCTAATGTCCGACCGCGGCCACCGTGCCCCCCGCCCGAGTGGCGGCCTTCTCGGGTCCAGGCGGGGCCCGTAGAATCTACAAATCCTTCCCGCCTGCCTCCGGGTCGAAGCCCGCGCCGGAAATTTTACCCAGCCGCTGGAGCGCCTTGCCCCCCGCCTTGGTGCCCGGATGCTCCGCCGCGAGCCGGCGGATCAATGCCAGCGCGGGCAGCGGCTGCTTGAGCGGCCCCGAGTAAAGATTCGCCAGCCGGATGGCGATCCAGCCCCATTGCTCCGGTGGAAACTTCAGCGCGAGCGCCGCCTCGTAGTGCTGCGCCGCCCGGGGGAAGTCGTGCAGCTCCTTGTCGTAAAGCTCGGCCACGCGCAGCGCGGAATGCAGGTGCTGCGGATGCTGTTGGAGGACCGCGTGCAACACCTGGATCGCCCCGTGCGCGTCGCCCTTGAGCACCAGCGCTTCGGCACGCTCGCACTGGGCGTTGCGCTCGGACCGCGCATCCAAGTAGGAAACCTCCCTGCCGAGTTTGAACTTCAACAAATGGCCGAAGTCCTGGGCCGCCACCAACCCGAGCCCCAGCAACCCCACGGCAAAGCCCAGCGTGAAACCCAGCAGTTGAAAATAGCTCCGGCCCGCGCGCCGGCCCGCGTGTCCCGCCGCCGTCTCCTCGGGCTCCTCGCCCGGCCCCGCGCTCTCCGGCCCTGGAGCCAGCCAGCCGGCCACCTTCGCCGCCGCTTTGACCGGCGGTGCGCTCGTAGTGATGGAGGCCACCCCGTTCGTGACCTCCCCCGGCGGCGCGTTGGTGCCCTTGGTCGGCTTGGCCCGGCTCCGGCGGGCGAGGTCATGCCCCTCCTCTGACATCAACGCCGCATAATCCCGATACGCGCTGTTGCCACACCAGTAACAGGTGGCCAGCAGCACGCCGTAGAGCAACGCCTTCAGGACAGAGCGCATGATTCGCAGTCAGATCGCCGCCCGACTCCGCGCCACTGCGCGCAAGGACCGACGGCGTTCCGCCACTCTTAACAAACCCCCGCCCCTATGAATAGCGGCAATTCGCGGGCCGAGCCGTCGGCGGACCGGTCGTCAGTTATCCGCCACCAGCCGAAGAGTTGACCCAAACAGGCGCGGAGTCGGAGCATCCAGCCGAGAAGTTGACCCGTGCAGCCGGAGAGTTTTGCCGTTACAAAAGTGGCGTAAGTGCCTGATTCGGAGCAGATAAGGCCGCACCTGAGGGTGCTCCGCTGTTTTCGATGGCAGGGGAGCTGGGCCGGCGCGCTTCCCGGCCCCAGCGGGGCCAGTGAGGGGAGCCGGTGGGAAGCCTCGCCCGCAGGGAGAGGCGCACCCACCGGTCAGCCAGCCAACTGGTCCGCGCCCCAGCGGGGCGCATGAACGCCCCTTTGGAAGGGCCGTGATTCATGCGCCACGGCGGGTGCGCTCCGCCGACGGAGCTGCCCCCCCGGCTACCTTCATGCGCGCCTCCAGCGCGGCGGCACTTCTCCCGGAGGGAGCTTGAAGCTTGGCCGGAGGATGCAGAGGAAGCTGGCGTTGTCCTTAACGCAGCGGACGCAGCGGGTTTCAACTCCAGCAGGGTTCACCTGTTCGTGCCTTCGCCCAGCCCTTCTCTGCGCAACTCTGCGTCTCTGCGTTGCAGGGAAACGCTCTCATGCCAGGGCATCGTTGTGGTTGATAACCCCGCCATCCATGCCACCGAAAACAGCGAGGAACCGCATTAAATCGGTTCGCGCCGAGCTCTTTGCAATCGCCTTGGGCGCCAAAGACCATCGTCTTGTCGAGAGGCATCAGGCGACTATCGGCGGCGTGCGCCACGCCTGCGGCGGCGCGCGGCGGGGCAGAGGACGGCTGGCGCTCATCCCAAGTCCCGATGCCAGTCGGTGGAAT
>JAYTIO010000211.1:0-2464 GCA_043731805.1 Pedosphaera sp.
GGCGTCGAGGATGAGGCAGCAGCGGAGGTTCGTGTCCGCCTCGAACTCCTTCATGTAGTAGCGGTCGGTGCGGCCCAGCACGCGCCAGTCGAGGCGGCGCAGGTCATCGCCCGGCACGTAGCTGCGATACTCGGCGAACTCGACGCTGGAGCCGCGGTGCGGGCTTTTGTGATGGCCGGAGACGCTGCCCTCCATCGCGAAGCGCGACACCAACGGCAGGTGCGCGAGCTGCGCGAGCACCTGCGGGTCGAGGAAGGAATGGGGTTTCTCCTCAGCCACGCTTTACTTCCTCCCCCGCAGTTCCCCCAGCAGCCGTTCGATGATCTTCGGACTCGTCATGCCTTCGGTCTGCGCTTGGAAGTTCGTCAGGATGCGGTGCGTGAGCACTGGCTGCGCGACGGCTTCGATGTCTTCCATGCGGACGAGGTAGCTGCCGTTCAGGACGGCGTGGGCCTTCGCGCCGCGGATGAGGTATTGCACGGCGCGCGGGCCGGCACCCCACGTCACCCACTTCTTAATCCACGCGGGCGCGGAAGCGTCGGCGGGGCGCGTCATGCGGACGAGGTCCACGGCGGTGTCGTAAATGTGGTCGGGCACGGGCACGCGCTGGATGAGCTGCTGGAAGGCGATGACCTGCTCGCCGCTGATGAGCTTCTCCAGCGCGGCGGGCGCGGAACCCGTGGTGGCGCGGGCGATCTGCCGCTCTTCTTCCATGCTCGGGTAATGCACGTGGATGAAGAACATGAAGCGGTCGAGCTGCGCCTCGGGGAGCTGGTAAGTGCCTTCCTGCTCGATGGGGTTTTGCGTGGCGAGGACGAAGAACGGCTCAGGCAATTTGAAAACCTTGCCGCTCGCCGTGACCTTGTGCTCCTGCATGGCTTCGAGCAGCGCGGACTGGGTCTTGGGCGGCGTGCGGTTGATTTCGTCGGCGAGCACGATGTTCGAGAACAACGGGCCTTTCAGGAAGACGAAGGCGCGTTTTCCGGGCTGGTCGGTCTCCTGAAGAATGTCAGTGCCGGTGATGTCGCTGGGCATCAGGTCGGGCGTGAACTGGATGCGGTTGAACTGGAGGCTCATCACCTCGGAGAGGGCCTGGACCATGGTGGTCTTGGCGAGGCCGGGCACGCCCATCAGCAGCGCGTGGCCGCGCGAGAGGATGGCGATGAGCAACTCCTCGATGACGGCTTCCTGCCCGATGATGACCTTCGCAATCTCGGCGCGGAGTTGCGCGTGGAGGGTGCGCATCGCGTCAATGGCGGCGACATCAGCATCGGAGACTTGGGGGGCGGAGGTGGGCGCGTCGGGCATAAGTGGTTGTTGAATTTGCGGCGGACTGTAGTGGCGAGGCGGGGAGCGTGTAAAAGGGTTTCACCGGCGGAAGAACAGCCGGGCCTGCGGCGGAACTTGTTCGAGGACCAGGCCTGGGTTGGCTTGCGTCAGCTTCAAGCCGGCTGGCTCCACCTTCTCCAGCCGCCAGCCCGCCGGCACTTGCAGCGGGAGGCCGTTGAGCGGCTGCGGCGCGGTGAGCGTGACGGCGGCGAAGTTCGCGGAGAGTTCCACATCCACGGCGACTTCGTTGCGCGCGGCCCACCAGGTCGCGAAGTCGTTCACGGTGCCAAACCACGCAACGGGTTTCAGCGCGGTGATGAAGTCGCGCTCGAACTGAAGCTTGTGGCCGGTGATGTCCGGGTGGATGAGCACGTTCATCAAGCCACCGTAGCGGGCCAGCTCGCGCGCCACGTCGAGCGCGGCCTGCACGCGCTCGCCCAGCGGCGGCTTCTCCTCGTCCTCGATGGTCACGGGGAACTCGAAGATGGGCGTCTCGGCGGCGCTGCGGCGGTCGTAGTTGAGCTGGAAGGGCAGGTGCGTGAGCGAGTCGTTGGCGGTGACGGAGGAGCTGTGCCGATAGCCCGTGGCGACGAGCGCCTGCGGGAGCGAGTAGGGGTTGCTCAAGTGGCCGGGACGGAACGAGACGATTTCCTGCCCGCCGAACTTCTCCAGCAGGAACTTGCTCACGCGCAGCTCTCCGAACACCGAACCGCCGAGGGTGAGGATGGGCGTGCGGACAAACGGCTGGTAGTCCGGGTAGCGCTCCAAGCCCGTGCCCAGGGGGAACTTCGCGAAGTTCAGCGAGTGGCAGACGGTGTGGCTGGCCAGCTCGTGGCCGAGGGCGCGCAGGCGTTGCAGGAGGGGCGGGGCGGTGTCGTTGAAGAACGCGGAGTCGTTGAAGTCGCGGAGGTATTTGACCTGCGTGAAGTAGGTCGCGCGCACGCCGACGCTCGCTTCGAACTCGGCGTAGGCCAGCGCGTTGGTGAGCGAGCGGGCGTAGTCCACGTCGTGCGTGATGAGCACGGGCAGTTGCCGCCCGAAGGGCACGGTGCCCAGCGTGACCGGCGCGGGCGCGGTGGCGAGGTAGAGTTCCTTGAAGAGCCGCAGCAGCACGTCGAGCGACGGCTCGAACTGG